>NZ_WIVR01000029.1:0-56912 GCF_009600525.1 Pseudomonas sp. FSL R10-1350 | reverse complement strand
GGCGGCGGCTTGTTGCTGACAACCCAGCTTCGCGCCCGCGCCGTCGCCCATCACACCGACCTGCCCGAATGCGCCGAGCAACTCAGCATTACGCAGCAACATCACGCTACCTTTTCCCAACTGGCCCGCGACCATCTGGCCCAGGAAAGCGGCGATCAAGATGAAGTCGCACAAGCACTCAGCGATCAGCATGCAGCCATTCGCGGCACAGGCGGCAATCCGAGCGCCAACCAGTTCCCGGAGCTGAACGAACCCTATCTGGTGCTGCACAGCCCTGCCGGAATAGCCAGCAGCACACCGCAATCCACCCACTTGACCAGCGGCGAGCACCTGGCCCTGACCAGTGGCGGCCACACCAGCCTGGCCATCGGCAAACGTCTGCTGATCAGCGCCAGCCGCGGCGTGCGCACTTTCGTCCAAAGTATGGGCTGGCGACTGGTCGCGGCCTCTGGCGACATCGACATTCGCGCTCTCAAAGACAACATCAACCTGCTGGCCAAGCTCAACATCACCGCCACCGCCGAACGCATCACCCTCAGCGCCAAAGAAGAACTGGTGATCAAGGCCGCAGGCAGCACCACCACCTATAACGCCGGTGGTATCACCCACACCACTAGCGGCCAATACATCGCCCATGCCAGCAACTTTGCCTATAAAAACGCGCAAAGCCAGGCCGCGGCGTTTCCCGGTGAGCCGAAGAGCGGCCAGGGCAATCTGGAATTGTTTCAGCACTATGCAAGCCAGCACGCCTTTAAAGGCGCGGCTTATCAAGTAGAGGACGCATCAGGCCAAATCTTCACGGGCACGCTCGACGCGCAGGGCCACGCTGCCGTGGCAGGCCTCGCCCCCGGCCCGGCCAAAGTACAGTTGGGCAAAGATCCCTCGGACACCTGGGCGTTAAGCAGTTATATCGGTAAGCCCCATACCCCGGACTTCGACTCGACATCCCCGGCATTGCCCGGCAAAGCCGCCACTCAGATTGCGCACACCCTGCTGGCAGCGCACGCCACCCGGGAGCAAGGCCAATGAGTACTCGCCAAGGCCAAGTCGCTGTTGCGCCACTCGACACAATTGGTGTCGAAGACCTGAAAAAAGGCGCAAATAGTGTTGATACCTGGCTGCGAGAAATCAGCGGCGACCGGATCACCCTGCAAGGGCTGAAAACGGTCGCCAACAACATCCCGATCATCAACAACATCATGGCCGCTATTGATGCGGTCAACGACATCATCACCCTTGCCCGCAGCGAAAAACGCCATCTGCTCGACTGGGTCAGCCTGGCCATCAATCTCATCGGAATCATACCGGCCCCGCCCTTCATGGCAGGCGCGCGCACCAGTTTGCGCCCAACGCTTTTTCTCGTACGACAGAAAGTTAACCAGAACCCCAAAGCCGTGCTCGGTGACGCACTTATCAGCGTTCTGGTCAGCCACTTGAACGCCACCATCCTTGGCTCGCTTGAAGACTTTGTCGAAAAAGCCCAAGCCCAGCTCGACGACATGCTGAACAGAGCCGGTGCCAAGGGCCAAGAAATACTGCTCAGCTTCGCGCAGGGCATCGAAGATCTCGTCAGCGGCACCCTTCACTACAAGGAGCCGCCCACCAGCGACTCAACTTCACTGCTTAAACTGATCGGTAGCGCCATTACCCATGCGCCGGGTAAAGCAGCTGTAAGCGCCCTGAACAGTGCCAGCGGCTATATCCCTGAAGACATTAAAAGACTTGCTCTCTTCAATACCGGGCTTCTGCGTCAGCTCGCCAAGGAAGTGAACAGCCAGTTGGCCGCACTGGCAGACGTCAACACCGAACACAGTGTTGGCTACTTGCTCTCAGTACTTAGCAAGGCCACCAAAAAGAAACGCAGAGACCTCAACGCAAACGTTCCGGTCTCTCACTCGGCACACGCCAAAAGCATCAGCGGTCAAGGGAACCTTGGCGCCACTGGCCGCCAGGCCCCTGCGCGCAAAGATGCCAATTGCGCTAAAAATGTCGTCTGCCCGGTCACTGGCCACAGCATCAGCTTCGCCCGTGGCAGCGAATACCTCGCCCACACCGACTTTACGCTTGCGGGACCTTTCCCGATCGAGTGGTCGCGGGCCTATCGCTCAAGCCAGTCAGCGCTTGACAGCGGGATATTCGGTGCACGCTGGACAACCCCTTATTCCATGTTTTTTGAGGTTCGTCACAAAGGGCTGGTGTACCACGCCGACGATGGGCGCAGTCATGACTACCCATTGCCCAAACCGGGCAAGTTTCACCACGACCCGATAGAAAATGTCGTGCTGGTGCGCACCAGCGAGCATGAACTGTCGTTGGCCCGAGGGCATCAAAGCCAGGAACACTACCAGCGCATCGGCAAACACTTCTGCCTCACCGCCATCACCCTGCGCGGCGGCGCCCGCGTCACCCTGCACTATGACCACCTGCACGCAGGCCAGGCGGTGCTGTCGGACCTGATCACCCACCAGGGCGACACCCCGCACCAGCACATTCACACCCAGCTCGACGACCACGGCCGCATCAACGCCCTGTGGCTGATGCACGAAGGCGCGCCCTTGCGCCAACTGGCGGGCTACGACTATGACGAACATGGCGATCTGCGCGCAGCCCGCGACGAAAACGCCGCGCAGTGGGCGTATCAATACCAACATCACCTGATCACCCGCTACACCGACCGCACCGGGCGTGGCATGAACCTGCAATGGCAAGGCGACGGTCCGGACGCCAAAGCCGTGCGCGAATGGGCCGACGACGGCAGCTACGACACCCGCCTGGAATGGGACGCCAATATCCGTCTCACCTACGTCACCGACGCCCTGGGTCAAGAGACCTGGCACTACTACGACATCCTCGGCTACACCTATCGCATCATTTACCCCGACGGCAACGAAGAATGGCTGTTTCGCGACGCCGCCAAAAACGTCACTCGTCATATCCACACCGACGGCAGCACCGATTCATATGCCTACGATGAGCGCGGCAACCTGCTGCAACACACCCGCGCCGACGGCAGCAGCATTCACCACGCCTACGACGACCAGGACCAGCGCTTCAAGACCCGCGATGCCGAAGGCGGCCTGTGGAAATACGACTACGACCCGCGCGGCAACATCATCGAAACCCTCGACCCGCTGGAGAACACAACCTGCTACGCCTACAACAGCGACAACCTGCCGGTGCTCATCACCGACGCCCTTGGCGGCAGCAAACACCTGGCCTACAACGCCGACGGCCAACTGACCCGCTACACCGACTGCTCGGGCAAAGTCAGCCAGTGGCAGTACAACGCCCTCGGCCAGCTCAGCCGTTTTACCGACGCTGCGGGCAACATCACCACCTACCATTACAGCGCCGGGCAACTGGTGCGCCTGACCCTGCCAGACAACACCGAAGAGCATTTCGAGCGCAACGCCGAAGGCCGCCTGCTCAGCCACACTGACGCCCTGCGCCAGCGCACCGTGTGGCACTACAACGAAGCCGGATTAATCCAGCAACGCCAGCAGGCCGACGGCAGCACCCTGGCCTACCGCTGGGACAAGCTCGGCCAATTACTGGAACTGCGTAACGAGAACAACAGCACAGCTACCTTCGCCTACGACCCGGCAGGCAAACTGCTGAGCGAAACCGGCTTCGACCGGCAAACCATTCACTACCAGTACGAAAACGGTAGCCAACAGCCGACCCATCGATCCGACGGCGACCGGGTCTGGCGATACGACTACGATCCGCTCGGCCGCCTGAGCGCCCGCCACGCCGCCTACCAGGGTGGCAAGCAATGGCAGACCGAAACCTTTGCCTACGACGGCAACGGCAACCTGCTGCTGGCCACCAACCCGACCTGCAAACTGCAGTGGTTTTACGATGCGGCGGGCAACAACACCCGCGAACATCAGCACCTGCACCTCTACGAACCCTGCCACGTCGCCATCTGGCAGCACGAGTACGACGCCCTCAACCAACGCATTGCCACCACCCGCCCCGACGGCCACCGGGTCAGTTGGCTGACCTACGGCAGTGGCCATTTGTTGGCAATGAAAGTCGACGACATCGAACTGCTCAGCTACCAGCGCGACGACCTGCATCGTGAAATCGTCCGCCACCAAGGCAACGGCCTACAACAACGCCAGAGCTGGACGCCCAACGGCCAGTTACAGGAACAGACCGTAGCCCTTAGCGGCTCAAGCACGCGCCTGCTGGTGCGCAACTACCGCTATGACGACGCCGGTCAGTTGACCGACCTGCACGACAACCGCCGTGGCGACATCAACTACCGTTACGACCCGCTCGGCCGTTTGCTCGGGGCCAGCAGCCAGCACAAAGAAGAAACCTTCGCCTTCGACCCGGCCAGCAACCTGCTCGACCCCAAGGCCCCGCGCCGGCCCATCCACCACCCGCCGCCCAAGCTTCTCGACAACCTGCTGCGCGACTACGTCGGCCAGCACTACACCTACGACGCCCGCGGCAACCTGCTTGAACGCCTCGACAACGGCAAAAAAGCCCGTTTAACCTGGGACCTCTACGACCGCCTGACCCGCTACGAAGACGACCGCCTCACCGCCGACTTCGCCTACGACGCACTGGGGCGAAGGGTAGCCAAATACTCCAAAGCCCACTGCCCGCCCAGCCCCGGCGCAGGCCCGGCGTGGATCGAGCAACAGCAGCGCACGCTCAACGCCCAATACGACTGCGGCCAAAACATCTACGGCTGGGACGGCGACACCCTCGCCTACGAAACACGCTACAGCGACAACCCTGGCGAACGACGTCTGATCCACTACTTCTACGAACCGGGCAGCTTCATCCCCGTCGCCCAAACCGTCGAAAACCGCAGCCTGTCGCTAGTGCGCGAGCCAAGCCATGAAAACGGCTACCACATCGACCGCGACCCGTTGTGGCAACACCAGCCCGTGGCGAAACCGTTCAACGCCATAGCCTGGTACCAATGCGACCACCTCGGCACGCCCATGGAACTCACCGACCAACGCGGCGAGATTGCCTGGAGTGGGACGTATCAAGCGTGGGGGTTGGCCAAAGAGAAGCGTACCGGCAGCGCAATACGCGAAAACATCCGCAACCCGCTGCGCTTTCAAGGGCAGTACTTCGACACCGAAACCGGGCTGCACTACAACCGCTATCGGTACTATGATCCGCAGGTCGGACGGTTTATCAGCAAAGACCCGATAGGGTTTGCGGGCGGGCTGAATGTCTATGCGTATGCGCCGAATCCGGTGGGGTGGGTTGATCCGTTTGGGTTGGCTAAACGCGGTCCGGTACCTGGTGGTCAAGGACCACACAATGAAGTTATCGCCCAATGGGGGCGTGAGGCCACCGAGGCCGGAGGTTTAGTAAAAGCGGGAGGTGGGCTCCAAAAAGAGGTACTAATTCCCACACCAGGTGGACAAAAACAGGGTCGCAGGCCGGATATAATTATTGAACAAAAGGACGGGAAAATAATTTACGGCAATGTTGGAAGAACAAAAGCAGACGGAACACCCGTACCTCGCGAAACACTTGCAATGGACGACTTACAAAATAAAACCGCAGACAACGATATGGCTGCCCAGGTTCAATTCAGGCCATACTGCCCATGCCCAACAAGGAAAAGAAAATAAAATGGATATTAATGTATTCATGACCCTTAATGACTTCATACTCATCAACATAAAACTGCTTGAAATATCCAACCTAAATCTCTATCGCTCAGAAAGTTACGATCATCCATATATAAAAGTAGATATCAACTCTCCCTCATCGTGGAGTCCGGGCACCTCAAAAACGCTTTCCCTGCTTGCTGGAAAACACGAAGATGAAGGGCCAATCCTAAATAAAAAACAAATCAACATCCCCCGAATCCAACGTATTGGTTTTATAGACATTAAATATGGTGGCGAAGATGAATATGCAATTGGAGCCTCACACTACGGTGCAGATACTTCACTTACGGCAAAGATCGCAAAAAAAGAATTACACAAAATACTCAAAAAATATGCGCACGCAAATGTTAAAAACACAAATGGAGACATCATAAAGAATCACTATTGGACTGATTCTGCCCTAGCCTCTGGCAAAAATTGGCACAGATTCATCGGATCGGGCGAGTACAAACACAAGAATATAAATCCCGGATATCGGCCAACATACGATAGTGAAAAATTATTACAACTCCAACCAAAAAACAAGGATATAACTTAAGACTATAAGTAGCCTGCAATAAAACCGCTATCGATACTATCGATCCGCAAGTCGGACGATTTATCAGCAAAGACCCGATAGGGTTTTCGGGTGGGCTGAATGTATATGCGTATGCGCCGAATCCGGTGGGGTGGGTTGATTCGTTTGGGTTGGCTCGAGTTTATAGAAACGCTCCTTATCATGGAGCTACAGACAATCCAATTAAGAGTAGAGCGCCATCAAATGGACAAGCTGCATTGGATAACTCTTCTCAAGTCAAAGATTCATCGCCTCGAAGGGTTGGAGTTGACATTGAAAATAACGAGTTAATAATTCTTGACAGAACCCAAGTAACCCCCAACTCAGATGAGGAATATCATAGTCATGTTAGATGCTGGTGTGATTTGCACACCGATCAGCAAAACACGCTAAGAAGAGCACAACAAGTAACTAGCAAAGGAAAAATAAGGAGACAGCCATGATAGAGCCACATCAAAAATCAGATATAGAACTACTACTCAAATCTAATGATGAGCAAACCATCCTAGACTCAATCATGCACATGACTTTCAACGTAAATGACCCCGAGTGGATTCAAAAAAAATGCATCGAACAAATTAATCTGAAAAAAAGTTCAAACATAACAGGGCTAGCAATTACATGCTTAGGGCACATAGCACGACTTCATGGCGTAATCAATGAAAACACCACCATCCCCCTGCTAAAAAAACTCCTGAAGGACAAAGAATTCTCAGGCAGGGCCGAAGATGCTTTAGATGACATTGAACAGTTTACAAAAAAATAAACATACCTTCAGATCGAGGGAAGCCACTCACTATCAACGATCCGCTCTGGACAAATTGATATTTACACTGCATTTTTGAACTTATTACTGATGGCATTCGGATAGTTCAGTGAACGAATCCATCCTCACATGCAGGCTTCAATGTGAAGACAATAACAGACTAAGGTTACCTAGTGATGCATATCACTTGCACAAGAGGTCATATCCAATACTTATAAAAAAGTACCTATTCCGTCAGCGACGTAAGGGGAGCACTGCAAGTTATGAAGACCTTCGCGGTACCGGACTGATCACCAGTGACTCACAAGTATGGTTGCAGCGCTGACCATAAAGTTCATAGCTCTTTAACAGTCGGGAAACACCGGCATTGGCCTTCCGCTGTCAATGCCTGCAAGTATTAAGACAAACCTTCGCCCTCCACCCTGCCAGCAGCCTGCGCGACTACGCTGGCCAGCACTACACCTACGACGCCCGCGGCAACCTGCTTGAACGCCTCGACAACGGCAAAAAAGCCCGTTTCACCTGGGACCTCTACGACCGCCTGACCCGCTACGAAGACGATCGTCTGACCGACGACTTCGCCTACGACGCACTGGGGCGACGGGTAGCCAAATACTCCAAAGCCCACTGCCCGCCCAGCCCGGGCGCCGGCCCGGCGTGGATCGAGCAGCAACAGCGCACGCTCAACGCCCAATACGACTGCGGCCGAAACATCTACGGCTGGGACGGCGACACCCTCGCTTATGAAACACGCTACAGCGACAACCCTGGCGAACGACGTCTGATCCACTACTTCTACGAACCGGGCAGCTTCATCCCCGTCGCCCAAACCGTCGAAAACCGCAGCCTGTCGCTAGTGCGCGAGCCAAGCCATGAAAACGGCTACCACATCGACCGCGACCCGCTGTTGCAACACCAACCCGTGGCAAAACCGTTCAACGCCATGGCCTGGTACCAATGCGACCACCTCGGCACGCCGATGGAACTCACCGACCAACGTGGCGAGATTGCCTGGAGTGCGACCTACCAAGCGTGGGGGTTGGCCAAAGAAAAGCGTACCGACAGCGCAATACGCGAAAACATCCGCAACCCGCTGCGCTTTCTAGGGCAGTACTTCGACACCGAAACCGGGCTGCACTACAACCGCTATCGGTACTATGATCCGCAGGTCGGGAGGTTTATCAGCAAGGATCCGATAGGGTTTGCGGGTGGGCTGAATGTCTATGCGTATGCGCCGAATCCTGTGGGGTGGGTTGATCCGTTTGGGTTGAGCGTAACTCTCGCAGAACGGCTTGCGAACAAAGCCCAAAATTTACCTGCCTCCAAACGTCCGAACACAGTAGCCGTAATCACATCTGCTGATGGAAAAATTACTATTGGAAAAAATCAAGGGGGAGTGACCAACCCCGAAGTGCAAAATACCCTAGACGGACTATCTCCCAACGAGTTTTCCGCCCAGTGCGCAGAAGTAAACGCAATCTCAAGAGCAAAGAACAAAGGGATAGAGTTAAAAGATTCCTCAATTTCAGTCGCAAATGTTCGTGGAAAGAAAAGTAGCAGTGGCATTCACGGAACTAGCAAGCCCCCCTGCTCAGTTTGCAATCCACTTTTAAATAAATTTGACATGAACCTATTAGAGAGATGCCATGATAATGGATAGAACAAAAATTTTATCGGAATTCAAAAACCTCCCCGTGTCGGAAATCCAGCGATACGGCTCGTCGTGCCTAAGAGCATTTTGCGCAGAGAAAAAAATTTCACACCCAGCAATCATTGATCTACTCGATCATCTTGAGTACATGCATTTCAGCCAAAATCTACCTGAATGGGATCGTCAAGGGGCTTTATTAGAACTAAATGGAAGAGGAGATGAGATACCAGCAGATCTAGAAGAAATTTTAATAAAAAATAAAGCTACCGATTTTACTGCCCTAGTTGATAGCGTAGTAGAAATCGGAATTGTAGATCTATATGGAGGAAGAACAAACCTTCCCATAGAGTTCCTAGATCGAGCAATGACCATACTGGAAAAAAACAAGATTCAATTACCAGCACCTAGCGCATAATTAATTATCAACCGTTCTTTAATTAAAAAACCATTGGCATTAGCATTGGCGTAGCGTCGCTAATGCTTTATTAGCCCGCCACACCGGGCACAAGGACGGCTTCGAGTGGCAAACCGAAACCTTTGCCTACGATGGCAACGGCAACCTGCTGCTGGTCACCAACCCGACCTGCAAACTGCAGTGGTTTTACGATGCGGCGGGCAACAACACCCGCGAACATCAGCACCTGCACCTCTATAAACCCTGCCACGTTGCCATCTGGCAGCACGCGTACGACGCCCTCAACCAACGCATCGCCACCACCCGCCCCGACGGCCACCGGGTCAGTTGGCTGACCTACGGCAGCGGCCACTTGCTGACGATGAAAGTCGACGACATCGAACTGCTCAGCTACCAGCGCGACGACCTGCATCGCGAAATCGCCCGCCATCAAGGCAACGGCCTACAACAGCGCCAGAGTTGGACGCCCAACGGCCAGTTACAGGAACAAACCGTAGCCCTTACCGGCTCAAGCACGCGCCTGTTGGTACGCAATTACCGCTATGACGACGCCGGGCAGTTGACCGACCTGCACGACAACCGCCGTGGCGACATCAACTACCGTTACGACCCGCTCGGCCGTTTGCTCGGCGCCAGCAGCCAGTACAAAGAAGAAACCTTCGCCTTCGACCCGGCCAGCAACCTGCTCGACCCCAAGGCTCCGCGCCGGCCTATCCACCACCCGCCGCCCAAGCTCCTCGACAACCTGCTGCGCGACTACGTCGGCCAGCACTACACCTACGACGCCCGCGGCAACCTGCTTGAACGCCTCGACAACGGCAAAAAAGCTCGCTTCACCTGGGACCTCTACGACCGCCTGACCCGCTACGAAGACGACCACCTCACCGCCGATTTCGCCTACGACGCACTCGGACGACGGGTAGCCAAATACTCCAAAGCCCACTGCACGTCCGGCACCGGCCAGGCGTGGATCGAGCAACAGCAGCGCACGCTCAACACCCAATACGTCTGCGGCCAAAACATCTACGGCTGGGACGGCGACACCCTCGCCTACGAAACGCGTTACAGCGACAACCCCGGCGAACGACGTCTGATGCACTACTCAAACCGATCAACACCCCCACCCCGCATAACCCAGCGTCTTTTAACACCAGACAGTGGCCGTTTGGTGCCAACGGTGCGTACTATGACGCCCGTTTCAATATCGCGATCCAAGCGCCCCACACGGCGGTGTTTGCCTTGCGCTGACACCTTTTGACTTCTTTGAGAACAGCATGACTTTTGACTTCGATACGCTGCTGGATCGTGCCGGCAGCGGCAGTAAAAAATGGGGCCGCTATCCGGATGAGGTTCTGCCGATGTGGGTCGCGGACATGGATTTTGCCGTTGCGCCGGTCATTCAGCAGGCCTTGCAACAGCGCATCGCACACCCTGCTTTCGGGTATTGCCTGGCTACCGACGCGTTGCGCCACACGCTGGTTGATTACCTTTGGCATAACTATGCCTGGCGGATCGAACCTCAGGATCTGGTGTTTCTACCGGGTATCGAACCCGGCGTCAGTATGGCGCTGCGCTCATTGATCGAACTGGGTGCGGGGGTGGTTGTGCAGACACCAAACTATTCGCCGCTGCGTAATGCCGCCAGCCATTGGCAGTTGCCAAGCATTGAGTTGCCGTTCCAGGCCGATCTCCAAGGCCACTGCTATACCGATATCCCGGCACTGCACGAGGCGTTGGCCAGCGCCGGTGCGCTGCTGTTGAGCAACCCGCACAATCCGTTGGGCAAGAGCTTTTCTGCCAGCGAACTGACAGATATTGGTCATGCCTGTGTCGAGCACAATGCGCTGATCATCAGCGACGAAATTCACGCCGATCTGCAATTCGATGGTCTGCGCCATGTGCCTATTGCGTCACTTGATCCGCAGTTCGCGCACCGCACGGTGACTCTGATGTCGGCCAGCAAGGCCTATAACATTGCCGGTCTGAAGACCGCGTTTGCGGTGATCCAGAACCCGCAGCTACGTGAGCGCTTTGATAACGCCCGCGCCGGCATGGTCGACAGTGTAAATGCCTTGGGTCTGGAAGCCACTCGCGCCGCCTACGCCGATGCCAGACCGTGGTTGATCGAGCTGCTGGCTTACCTGCAGGGTAACCGTGACTATCTGCTTGAGGCCGTGCGCTCGCGGCTGCCGGGCATTACCCTGCACACGCCGCAAAGCACTTACCTGGCCTGGCTGGACTGCTCTGCACTGGGCCTGGAAGACCCGCAACGCTTTTTCCTCGAAGAGGCCAAGGTTGCCCTGAGCGCCGGGACTGAGTTCGGCGCAGCCTGTCAGCAATTTGTACGGCTCAATTTCGGTTGCCCGCGCTCGACCCTGGAAGAAGGTCTGGCGCGGATGGAACGCAGCTTGCGGGGCACCACAAAACCGTAGGAGCGAGCTTGCCTCGCGATCTTTTGAGGTTAAAAGATCGCAGCCTTCGTACCTCGACAGCGACTACAGTTGCGTAGCGCTTTACGGTAGGTGCCAAACATGGCCGCAAACAACACCCTACAACCCACCGGTGGCAGGCCGATGCGCAACCTGCCACGCTTGAGGTCGAGCAGTTCGTTGATTTCAGCGAGCATGTCACTACGCTCAGAGAGCAAAACAAGTGCACGCCGGCAGGCGATCTCACCGGCAGCCGTCAGCTAAACTTTGTGACCGGCACGGTTAAACAAGGGCATGCCCAACTCGTCTTCAAGGGACTTGAACGCCTTGCTGACGCAGAATTGGTTTTTGCCTATCTTTAGCCCACCTCGGCGACACGGCGCGGTCACTGAGCTCATCTGGTTTTTGAGGAATGATTGACATGATTATTTCATCCGCTTCCGATTATCGTGAAGCCGCTAAACGCAAGTTGCCGCGCTTTCTGTTCGACTACATCGACGGTGGTGCCTACGCCGAGCACACCCTGCGCGCCAACAGCGCCGACCTCTCGTCCATCAGCTTGCGCCAACGCATCCTGCGAAACGTCGAGAGCCTGAGCCTCAAGACCACGCTGTTTGGCCAGGAACACGCAATGCCGGTCATCCTCAGCCCGGTCGGCCTGACCGGCATGTTCGCCCGTCGCGGTGAAGTGCAGGTGGCCAAGGCTGCCGCCAACAAAGGCATCCCTTATTGCCTGTCGACGGTGTCGGTGTGCTCCATTGAAGAGGTGGCGTCGCAGAGCCCGCAGGCGATCTGGTTTCAGCTCTACGTGCTCAAAGACCGCGGCTTTATGCGTAACGCGCTGGAGCGTGCCCAGGCAGCAGGTGTCACCACCCTGGTGTTTACCGTTGACATGCCCACCCCAGGCGCACGTTACCGCGATGCCCACTCCGGGATGTCCGGGCCGTACGCCTCCTCGCGGCGCATCCTGCAAGCCATGACCAAGCCAAGCTGGGCGCTCGATGTGGGCCTGTTGGGTCGCCCCCACGACTTGGGCAATATCACTAAATACCGGGGCAAACCAACCACGCTGGAGGACTACATTGGCTGGCTGGCCAACAACTTCGACGCGTCCATCAGTTGGAAAGACCTGGAATGGATCCGTGAGTTCTGGAAAGGCCCGATGATCATCAAGGGCATCCTGGACCCGCAAGACGCCAAGGATGCGGTGAGTTTCGGCGCCGACGGCATCGTTGTCTCCAACCATGGCGGCCGCCAACTCGATGGCGTGCTGTCCACCGCCAAAGCCTTGCCCGCGATTGCCGACAGCGTAGGCGACGACCTGACCGTCCTCGTCGACTCCGGCATTCGTTCCGGGCTGGACGTAGTGCGCATGCTGGCACTGGGCGCAAAAGGATGCTTGCTGGGGCGCTCCAGCGCTTATGCACTGGCGGCTGACGGGCAACACGGGGTTGAAAACCTGCTGGATATCTTCAGCAAGGAAATGCGCGTCGCCATGACACTCACAGGTGTTACGTCGATTGACCAGATCGACCGCTCTACCCTGACCCAGGGCGATTATTGAAAACGCGCCCCGGCAAGACGTATTGCTCAGGCAGCCAGCGGCGGCAGAAAACGTGACGATCGACAACACGGTACTGATCAAGATGGAGGTCGCGGCCTCGCTCTGATAAACACCGGCCTGGTTGGCGAACATGGCCGGTATCGTCGCCGAGGGCAGCGCACTCAACAGGATCATTTGCTGGGCAAATAAGCCGTGCCTGCCCAGTACCACCATCGCCCCAAACATCAAGGCCGGCTGAACAAACAGCTTGAGCCCCAGATTGGTCCACACCTCACCCGACATCTTCAATGTGTCGGTAGACATGATCAAACCCAGACAGAACAGCGAAACCCCTGGCGTCGCCTTGCCCAGAAGGTTGAACGACTCGGCGGCCACGGCGGGCAATTTGAACTCCAGCATGGACAGCAGAATACCCAGCGCAGGCGCCCATACCAGAGGTCGGCGCACTGCCGTTGACAGGCTCGACACAAACGTCTGAATACCGCTGTCTTTGCCATCGGCGATAGTCAGCAACGTGATGGTCAGGGGGATCATGATCAAGGTTGCGACAAGGTTTAAGACCAGCACCGAATAGATGCTCTGCGGCCCGTACATGGCACCCAGGATGGGGATCCCCATAAACTCGGCATCCGGAAAACCGTTGACCAGCCCTTTGAGGGTCGCCGCCTTGAGGTCGCGAAGGCGCAGCCAGCCAATGCCCAGCGCCAGCAGGAACATGCCGATAATGCCAATCACCGTCGCGAAAATGTACTTGAAGTCCAAAAGTTGCGCTCGCGGCGTGTTCGCCATGCCCACGAAGAGCAAGGCCGGCATGATCCAGCCAAGTACCAGGCTGCTGATCAACAAGCTGTCCGAGTGGGTTAACTTCCCGCGCTTACCGGCGATGAAGCCGAGGAAGATGACGCATGCAACAGGCAAAAGAGGCCCTACTATCCTGTCTAACACTTCTTGAATCCTCGACTTTATTTTTATCTCTGGAGTGTGATCCCGACACGTTCGGCAGGCGGCATCACAGCCGGTAACTGCGGCTACCGAACGTTGCACACGGGGGCGATGAATTCGGGGTCAATACAGCGGATCAGATGGCCAAGGCCTGGGCGCCCATACACAGGCGGTTTATCAACCGTGTCGAGCAGCAGTTGTGCTGGGGTGTTGCGCCGTTTGAACCGGCCACGCGCTAACGCGCAGTCGGATTCAAAGTCAGCGGAAAGTAATTGAGCTACCGTTGTTCAGCAAATTAAAAAACATGACTTATTCTTCATTTTCGATCTGAGCAGCGCGCAACATTATTGTGATTTTACGAATAGAGATTGCAGAAAACCCATCTTTATTCACCGCAACCGAACATGCAAACCTTTAGACAGAGCACGATTAAGCTCACCCGCACGACTGTGCAGACGTGCCGGGGGCCAAGTTATTTTCTTAAGGGTTTTAACTCATGAACACGTCCAGCAAAAAAGTCGCCATTGTTACCGGGTCCTCACGTGGAATCGGCGCAGCCATCGCTGAGCGCCTCGCCCACGATGGTTTCGCAGTCGTGGTCAATTATTCGGGAAGCGCTGAACCGGCCCACGCCCTGGTCAATAAAATCACCCAGCAAGGGGGCAGCGCAATCGCGGTCCAGGCCGATATCAGCGACAGTGCAGCGGTCAAGCAACTGTTCGAAACCACCATCACAACCTTTGGCGGTGTCGATGTGCTGGTCAACAATGCCGGGATCATGGCGCTGGCCCCCTTGGGCGATACCGACGACGCGACCTTCGACCGACTGCTGGCGATCAACTTCAAAGGCACCTTCAATACCCTGCGCGAAGCCACCAAGCACCTGCGTGATGGCGGGCGGATCGTCAACTTTTCGTCCAGCGTGACCGCCCTGCTGCAACCGACATACTCAATCTATGCCGCCACCAAAGCCGCAGTAGAAGCCATGACCAGCGTCCTGGCCAAAGAGCTGCGCGGTCGCAATATCACCATCAACGCCGTGGCTCCAGGCCCGACGGCAACCGACCTGTTCCTTAACGGCAAACCTCAGGAGGTAATCGACCGCCTGGCCAAACTGGCGCCGCTGGAACGCCTGGGCGAACCTGCGGATATCGCAGCAGTTGTGTCGTTCCTCTCGGGCCCGGACGGTGCCTGGATAAACGGCCAGACCCTGCGCGCCAACGGCGGGATTATTTGAGCCATTGATGACGGTCAGGTCGGCCAAAAGGCCGACCTTTTTTTCACTGCTCACGCCAACCACCTGCAACCAAGACCACGATGAATTTTCCGGTCAATACAGCGCATCCGCGGCGACTCAATTATCTGTACGGCACCCTCCTTGCGCTGTTGGTCGCGTGGGGACTGAGCCTGTGTACAGGCAAGCGCACACCCGATGCCATGCAAGAGATGACGATGAAACCCTCTATTACCTATTTGCATTTACTGCGGCATACGCCTTTTTTCACCGCACTGTCGACGGAACAACTGCAGTGGGTGATCGATCACTCAATGGAGTGGGCGGCCGAGCCGGGTGCCGTGATCGCCAAAGCCGATCAGCAAGCAACTTCAGCCGCGGATTACTGGATCCTGCTCGATGGCGCATGGCAAGTCGAGCATGACGGCCAGGTCTACCCCAGCCAACATGCCGACCCTGGCAAATGGTTCAGCATCCGCGAAGCAAAAGGCCGCAAGTGTGCCCTGGTCACTACAGAGAACAGTTACGTGATGCGCATCACCGAAGCCGATATGCAAACAATGCTGGAGCACGGCTTTGGGTTCGGCCAGCACCTGCATGACGGCAAAAAATACTACGACGCATTATTCCCCGGCCAAGCGTATGTCCAGTAAACCCAAGAGCCGGGAACAGGCTAGTCAATGCTGCGCAGCCCATTGACCATATCGTCCCGGCATTTCAGGAGAGCTGCTTTCACCGCGTCTTTGGCCTGATCAATACGCCATACCGGGCCAACCACATCGATCGCATAGCGGCCCTGCGGTGTTTGCAGCCCTACAGCTATTGCACCCACACCCAGCGTATGTTCATCAAAATCCAGAGCGAATCCATCCTCGCGGATCGTCTCAAGTTGCTCCAGCAACTGAGACAGCGACGGGGTTTTCTCGGTGAGCGGTTTGAGTGCCTTGCCTAGCAATTGCCCAATGGCTTGATCAGGCATCGTGGACAACAGGATTTTCCCTCCGGCCGTAGCGTAAATGCTCAGAAAACTACCGGCGACCGGCGCAACCCGCAGTGCATGAGGAGAGACCACAGATTGAAGAATCATCATTTGCGCACCACTGGCACTGACCAGGCTTGCTGTCTCACCCGTCACACGAGACAGCTCCTCAAGGTAGGGCCTGGCTTTTTGGGTGATATCAACGTGGCTGTGGGAGGCCAAACGCATCAACGCCGGCCCCAGGCAAACGCCACCACGACCGTGCACCTCCAGCAGTTCTTCCTGTGCAAGTGCGTCTACCAGCCGCTGGACGGTTGAGCGCGGCAGGCCGCTACGCTTGGCGATGGCACCCAGGCTCAGGCCCGAAGGCTCATCCTCCAGACAGCGAAGGATCGCTGCCGCACGTGAGATGACCTGAACACCGCCACGGTCAGTTTCCTGAATAGTCATAAGATTGTCCTTAGTATTGCCTAGTGGTACATTGCACCGCATGTCAGGTTAAATGATTTCAACAGCAGGAACCTTCCCCTTGTCCGCTCCCCTTCCCCCCTCGGCGCCGGCTCCATTTGGCTGGCGAATTGCCCTTGGGCTTATCGGCGTGCTCGTTGCCGCACTCACGTCAGGCATCAATGACCGCGTCACCGATATCACGTTGGTCGACATTCTCGGTATTTACGGCCTTGGTCATGATGAAGGGACCTGGATCAGCTCCGCATACGCCGCTGCCGAAGTGAGTGCCATGCTGCTGTCGCCGTGGCTGGCAGCCACCTTTTCACTTCGCCGTTTTGCCATTGTGGTGACATTTTCCTTTGCTGTCCTGGCCGTCATTATCCCGTTTGCACCCAACGTTGAAAGCCTGGTGCTGCTGCGCGTACTACAAGGCTTGGCCGGCGGCGCATTACCTCCCCTGCTAATGACCGCAGCACTGCGTTTTTTACCTTGGCACGTAAAGCTTTACGGGCTCTCGGCGTACGCGCTCACCGCTACCTTCGGCCCTAACCTGGCCATGCCACTGGCGGCGCTCTGGACCGAAGGCGGTGACTGGCGAATGGTCTTCTGGCAGATCGTACCTACGTGCCTGATGGGGGCAGCGCTTATTGCTTACGGCCTGCCGCAAGATCCGCTGCGGCTGGAGCGGTTCAAGCAACTCGACTGGAGAGGTGCACTGCTGGGTGTCGCGGGCATTTCAATGCTGGTAATTGCCTTGACTCAGGGCGAGCGGCTCGACTGGTTCAATTCATCGCTGATCAGCACGCTGATCGCAGGCGCGATCATTTGCCTGCCACTGTTTTTGCTGAACGAATGGTTCCACCCGCTGCCGCTGTTCAAGCTGCAACTGCTGGAACGGCGCAATTTTGCCTACGGGATTATCACCCTGTGCCTGTTTTTGTTCCTGACCATGGCCAGTGGCTTCATCCCCGCCGCCTACCTGACTGAAGTCAAAGGCTATCGACCGCTGCAAACCATGCCAACGGCCCTGTTGATTGCGCTGCCTCAATTGTTGCTCGCACCGCTGGTCGCGACCGTCATCAATCGAAACTGGGTTGACTCACGTTATGTGATGGCAACCGGTCTGGCGCTAATTGCCATCGCCTGCGCAGGCGGTTCGCTGATCACCAGCGAATGGATTCGTGACGATTTCTATGTGCTGCAGATACTGCACACCTTCGGCCAACCGATGGTAGTCGTGCCCTTGCTGATGAATGCAACGGGGGTGATTCATCCCATGGAAGGCCCCTTTGCGTCTTCGATGGTCAACACGATGCGCGGCCTGTTCTCGGTGGTGGCCGCTTGCACCGTCGAAAACTTCATAACTCATCGCGAACATGTGCATTCAAATACGCTTCTGGACGGGCTGGCCTCAGCACAACCGTCCTTGCCCGACCTGCTGCATGCCCCCTCTGCCCACGCATTGGCCGAGCGGGTACGAGAACAAGCCTTCGTCTTGAGCTTCAGCGATGCCTACCTCGCCTTGCTGGTCATTATCGCGGTGATGTTTGTCGTGCTGCTGACCCTGCCTAAACGCGCCTTTCCACCGCAACCTCCGGTATCACCATGAAACAACACAGAACTGCTATTGGCTTAGTCACTACCGCCGTCGTCATTTGCGTCGTCTACATCGGCTACAGACTGGTGGGTGGAAGCTCCGTCCAAAGTACAGACGACGCTTACATCAGGGCCGACTCTGTTTTCGTATCACCGCGCCTGTCTGGACAAATTGCCAGGGTTGCGGTCGAAGATAACCAGCAAGTGAAGGCCGGCCAGCTGCTGGCCGAACTGGATGACCGGGACCTTCTGGTTGCCCAGGCTGCCGCAGCCTCCAGCGTGCAAGCAGCCAAGGCTGAATTGGAGAACCTGAGCGCCAGCATTGAACGCCAATCGGCAATCATTGATCAGGCCACCGCGACGACCAGGGCCACGGCCGCGTCGCTCAAGTTCTCCCAGGCCAATGCACAGCGCTACCTGAACCTCTCCAACGCCGGTGCCGGTACTCAGCAAGAACAACAAAAGGCCGAGGCCGAGTTGCTGGGCTGGCAAGCCACCCGCGACCGAGATGAAGCAATCCGCATTGCAGCGGTCAAAACCCTGAGCGTCCTGAAAGCCCGGGTGGATGTTGCCAAAGCTGCATTGGCCAAGGCTAACGCGGCCCTGGAACAGGCGGACCTCAACCTGTCTTACAGCAAAATAACCGCGCCTCAGGATGGCATGATCGGCCAGCGCTCCGTGCGCGTCGGCGCGTATGTAGGCCAAGGGCAACCCCTCATGGCGGTGGTCCCGGTGGACAAAGCCTTCGTGATCGCTAATTTTCGCGAGACACAACTGGCGCAAATGCATACCCGCCAAGCCGTGGAACTGCGTGTCGACAGTTTTCCGGAGCACAGTTTCAAAGGCTGGATAGAGAGTTTGGCACCGGCAACCGGCCTGTCCTTTTCGGCTATCGCTCCGGACAACGCGACAGGCAACTTCACCAAAGTCGTGCAGAGAATCCCGGTGAAAATCATGTTTGATGAGCACCAACCGGATCTGGATCGACTGCGCGTTGGGATGTCGGTGGTTGCCAGCGTCGATGTCACCCAGGAGCGCTGAAATGAAACGCACGCTTCTGTTTATATCCATAGCAAGCCTTGGCGCTTGCACCGTAGGGCCGGACTTCCAAAAGCCTGAAGCTCAACTACCGGCAACTTGGCAAACCGCTGTTACTTCCGGATCAAGCCTGGACACCAAGGTAGATAACCTGTGGTGGCAGCGCTTGGGCGACCCGCTGCTGACACAGTTAATCGATCGTTCTGCCAGCGCCAATTTTGATGTGCGCACGGCCAGTATTCGCCTGGAGCAAAGCCGCTTGCTGCGTCAGGTCACCGGCAGTGAAAGGCTGCCCGAGGTCAGTGCCAACGCTGCTTATAAACGAGCGCGAAACAGTTCCGAAGGGGTGCTGGACGAGTCCAACCTCAATGGCAAGGCACCTTTTGAACTGTGGACCAGTGCCCTCGACGCCAGTTGGGAAATTGATCTCTGGGGGCATGTGCGCCGCAGTATCGAGGCCGCAGATGCCGACGTCGAACTCAACCAGGCGCAACGCGAAGGTATACGCTTGAGTATCGCGGCTGAAACCGCCACTGATTACATTCGTTTGCGGGGTGTGCAAGCCAAACTGGCGGTCGCGCGATTGAACCTGGACATTGCCCGGCAAAGCCAACAACTGACCCGCGCACGCTATGACAATGGTGTGACTACAAACCTGGACACCGCCAACTCGGCCGCACAGGTGGCAACGATTGAAGCCGTATTGCCATCGCTTGAAGCGGCGCAAAGCCGCTTGATCAACGCTCTCAGCTTTTTACTCGCCACCCCGCCACGCACGCTGCATGCAGAACTGATTGAGCCCAAAGCCATCCCCCATCCAGCTCCCGATGTGCCGCTGGGCCTGCCCTCGGAGCTGGCCCGTCGGCGTCCCGACATCTTGCAAAGCGAAGCCGCATTACACCGGGCTACTGCAGCCATTGGCGTTGCACAAGCGGATTTCTACCCGCGTGTCAGCCTGGGCGCAAGCATGGGCTATCAAGCCCTCAATGGCTCAAATCTGGGAACATGGGGCTCGCGGGAGTGGTCGTATGGGCCCACTGTGTACCTGCCAATTTTTCAGGGCGGTCGCCTTACCGGCACACTGCAATTGCGTAAACGTCAGGAGCAGGAAGCCGCATTGAACTACCAGCGCGTGGTATTGAGCGCCTGGCATGAAGTCGACAATGCCATGACCGATTACGCGGCCGAGCAGAAACACCACGCCGCGCTGGAAAAAGCCGTCAACGAAAATACCCTTGCCTTGCGTACTGCCAAAGAACGTTATGCCCAGGGCGCCGCAGACTTCCTGAACGTTTTGACCGTACAGCAGGCCTTGCTGGCAACTCAAAACGATCTGGTAGACAGCGCGACCGATGCCGCCATTGACCGTGTACACCTGTACCGGGCGTTGGGCGGTGGCTGGCCCAAGGGTTAAACATGCAACAGTCATCGCGACACGCTTGCCTCCTTGGCTGGTAGCAGGAGGCAAGCCTGAGGCGGCGCTCTAACGCCTGCGCGCAGGCAAGTCGGTGCAACTGCCGAGGGCAACCTCGGCAGCCATGCCGACCGTCTCACCCAAGGTGGGGTGCGGGTGAATGGTCTTGCCGATGTCCAGAACGTCGGCCCCCATTTCGATGGCCAGGCAGACTTCACTGATCAAATCACCCGCCCCGGTGCCGACAATGCCGCCGCCGATCACACGCCGCGTGTCGGCATCGAACACCAGTTTGGTCAGGCCTTCATCGCGGCCGTTGGCAATCGCGCGGCCTGATGCGGCCCACGGGAACACCGCCACCTCTACCTTGATGCCTTGGGCTTTGGCTTCTTGCTGAGTCAGCCCGGCCCACGCCACCTCCGGGTTGGTGTAGGCAACCCCGGGGATCTGCAACGCATCAAAATGGCTGCACGCCAGCTCAGGGTTATTCAGGGCCTCACCCGCCGCCACTTCGGCGGCGACATGGCCTTCGTGCACGGCTTTGTGCGCCAGCATGGGCTGGCCAACAATGTCACCGATCGCGAAGATGTGCGGCACAGTGCTGCGCATCTGCTTGTCGACGCGGATAAACCCGCGCTCATCCACATGGACACCGGCCTTGTCAGCGCCGATCCGGTCGCCATTGGGTTTGCGCCCGACCGCAACCAGCACCAGGTCATAACACTGCGGCTCGGCAGGTGCTTGCTCACCGTCAAAGGTCACCCGGATGCCCTGCTCGCTGGCCTCGGCGCTCACCGTGCGGGTATTGACCATCACCCGATCAAAACGCGGGTGGTTGTACTGCTCCCAGACCTTGACCAAGTCGCGATCAGGCCCCTGCATCAGGCCATCCAGCCTTTCGACCACGTCGATGCGTGCACCAAGGGCCGAATAGACGGTGGCCATTTCCAGGCCGATAATCCCGCCGCCCACCACCAGCATGCGCTTGGGCACCGTCTTGAGTTCAAGGGCGCCGGTGGAGTCCACGATGCGTGGATCATCCGGCATGAACGGCAACATCACCGGTTGGCTACCGGCAGCAATCACGCACTGCTTGAACCGGATCACCTGCTTTTCACCCGTCAGCTCAAGACCTGTGCCCGAGCACAGCGAGACCTCAAGGTGATGCGCGTCCAGAAAACGCCCGACCCCGCGTACAACCTCAACCTTTCGCCCCTTGGCCATCCCCGCCAGCCCGCTGGTCAGTGTGTTGACCACCGCCTCTTTATGTCGGCGCAACGCACCCAGATCAACCTGACCAACACCAAACTCAATGCCCATGGCGGCCAAGTGCGGCACTTCCTCCATCACCGCAGCGATATGCAGCAACGCTTTGGAGGGGATGCAGCCGACATTCAGGCACACGCCGCCCAAGGTGGCGTAGCGCTCAACCAACAGGGTTTTCTGGCCCAGATCGGCCGAGCGAAAGGCCGCCGAATAGCCGCCGGGGCCACCACCCAGCACCAGCACATCGCACTCAACACTCACATCGTTCACCTGACTCATGTGCGCCCTCCTCACAGGGTAATTCGACGAAAGTCAGCCAACAGCGCTGCCAGATGCTGAAGGAAACGCGCCGCAGCCGCGCCATCGACCACGCGGTGATCCCACGAAAGCGCCAACGGCAGAACCAGGCGCGGGGCAAACGCCTGGCCATCCCACAGGGGCCTGATCTGTGCCCGGGTCACCCCCAGAATGGCTACTTCCGGGGCGTTGATAATCGGGTTAAAGCCGGTACCGCCAATCCCGCCCAGACTGGAAACGGTGAAGGTCCCTCCGCTCATGTCAGCAGGCCCCAATTTGCCGTCCCGGGCCTTCTTCGCGAGTTCTGCGCACTCTGTGGCGATCTGGCCGATGCCTTTGTGCTCGACATCGCGAATCACCGGTACCACCAGCCCATTAGGCGTGTCCGCAGCAAAACCGATGTGGCAGTACTGCTTCATAATCAGGATCGGCTCGCCATCTTCGTGGCCCAGTGAACTGTTGAACGCCGGGAAAGCCTTCAGCGTCGCTGCCGCCGCCTTGATCAGAAATGCCAGCAAGGTGTACTTGATCGCCTCCTTGTTGCCCTCCTGATTGAGTTGAACCCTGAATGCCTCCAGGTCGGTGATGTCTACCTCCTCGTTATTGGTGACATGGGGAATCATCACCCAGTTTCGCGACAGGTTGGCCCCCGAGATTTTCTTGATGCGTGACAGCGCCACTTTTTCAACCGGACCGAACCGGGCAAAATCCACCTCCGGCCACGGCAGCAGATTGAGCCCGGCGCTTTGCCCAGGGCTATCCAGACGCACCATGGCGTCCTTGACGAAGCGCTCGACATCCTCGCGCAGCATGCGTCCGCCCTTGCCGGTGGGCACCACGCGCGAAACATCCACCCCCAATTTGCGCGCATAACTGCGCACGCAGGGGCTGGCGTGCGGCTTGGCCGCCGATGGGTTCACCGCCGCAACAGCCGCAGGAGCCGACGGCGCAGTGACAGCCACAGGCGCAACACTGACCTGCGCAGGGCTGCTGACTACCGGTTCGGGCGCAGGCTCGGCACTCACCGCCACCTGCAAGGTCAGCATGGGGCTGCCCCTGGAAACCCGATCCCCCTCTTTGACCGTCACCGCCACCACAACCCCGGCCTCGGGGCTGGGTACATCCATCGAGGCCTTGTCCGACTCCAGGGTCAGCAAGGGCTCATCGATTGCCACTGTGTCGCCCGGTTTGACCAACACCTCAATCACCGGGAGGTCTTTGAAGTCCCCAATGTCCGGGACATGAATCTCTCTGATTTCACTCATGACTTACCGCCGCATAAAAAAGGGAAGACAACCGTTAGCGCGTCCAGGGCGCGGGACGATTAACGCCCAGCCCATAACGCTCAACGGCCTCAGCCAACACCTGTCGCGGTAAACGGCCGTCGCGCACCAGGCCGTCCAATGCCGCCAAAACGATCTGCTGACGGTCCACTTCAAAGAAGTCACGCAAGGCGGCGCGGGTATCACTGCGGCCAAAGCCATCGGTGCCCAGCGCAATAAAGCGCGCATCGACATAACTGGCGATCAGTTGCGGCCAGGCGCGAACATAGTCAGAGGCGGCAATCACCGGCGCGTCGCCAGCCAGCGACGCGCACAGATGGCTGACCTGCTCAGGCTCGGCCGGGTTGAGGCGGTTGTGCCGCTCGACCTCACGGGCTTCACGCGCCAGCTCGCTGAAACTGGTGACACTCCACACCTCACTCGCAACCTGCCAGTCGGTTGCGAGCATTTCAGACGCGGCGATCACTTCGCGCAAAATAGTCCCGCTGCCCAGCAGCCGAACCGAACCACGGGGCGCATCAGCCTCTGTTTGTGCATAGCGATACATACCGCGGATAACCTGGGCTTCAACGCCACTCGGCAATGACGGCTGGGCGTAGTTTTCGTTCATCACGGTGATGTAATAGAACTCATCGACATCGCGCTCCATCATCTGGCGCATGCCATGGTCGACAATCACCGCCAGTTCACCTGCGAACGCCGGGTCGTAGGCGCGGCAGTTGGGTACGGTGGCCGCCACCACGTGGCTACTGCCGTCCTGATGCTGCAGCCCTTCACCGCCCAAGGTGGTTCGCCCGGCGGTGGCGCCGAGTAAAAAGCCCCGTGCACGTTGGTCCGCCGCAGCCCAAATCAAGTCCGCAACCCGCTGAAAACCAAACATGGAGTAATAGATGTAGAACGCCAGCATCGGCTTGCCATGGGCACTGTACGAGGTCGCAGCCGCCACCCACGAAGAAATCGCCCCGGCTTCGGTGATGCCCTCCTCCAGCAACTGACCATCTCGGGCTTCGCGGTAATAGAGCATGGAACCCGCGTCTTCTGGCTCGTACAGCTGGCCCAGCGGCGAGTAAATGCCGATCTGGCGAAACAGATTGGCCATGCCAAAGGTGCGCGCTTCATCCGCCACAATCGGCACGATTCGCGGCCCCAGTTCTTTGTCCTTGAGCAAACCGCCCAGCATGCGGACCACGGCCATGGTGGTGGACATTTCTTTGCCATCGGCTTCAAAGGCGAAACGCGCGTAGTCCGCCATGGCCGGTATGGCGATGTGCTCACTCCCCTTGTTACGCGCAGGCAGATACCCGCCCAATGCACTGCGGCGTTCGCGCAAATAGCGCATTTCCTGGCTGTCTTCAGCCGGGCGATAAAAGCGCAACTGCGCTACATCATCATCCGACAGCGGCAAGGCGAAGCGATCCCGAAACGCCTTGAGCGCATCGATATCCAGCTTCTTGGCCTGGTGCGAGGTCATGCGTGACTCCCCCGCGCCGCCCATGCCGTAGCCTTTTTTGGTCTTGGCGAGGATGACCGTCGGCTGGCCTTTGTGCGCCTTGGCGGCGGCAAACGCGGCGTACAGCTTGCGCAAGTCATGCCCGCCACGCTTGAGGGCATCAATCTCGGCATCCGACATATGCGAGACCAGTGCCTGGATCTCCGGATCCTGCTGGAAGAAGTGCAGCAAATTGTAGGCGCCATCCTTGGAACCCAACGTCTGGTACTGGCCATCGACCGTCTGGGCGAAGCGTTGCAACAAGGCGTTGTGGGTGTCCCGGGCAAACAGCGGGTCCCAGTCCGAGCCCCAGATCACCTTGATCACATTCCAGCCAGCACCGGTAAACAGCGCTTCAAGTTCTTGAATGACCTGGCCGTTACCGCGCACCGGGCCATCCAGACGCTGCAAGTTGCAGTTGACGATAAAGGTCAGGTTGTCGAGCTTCTCCCGCGCCGCAAGCGTGAGCCCGGCAATCGACTCGGGCTCATCCATTTCACCGTCACCAAAAACGCCCCAGACATGACGCTCGGCGGTGTCGGCCAAGTGGCGGTGTTCGAGGTAACGCATGTAACGCGCCTGATAGATCGCACTGATCGGACCGATGCCCATCGAGCCGGTCGGGAATTGCCAGAAGTCCGGCATCAACCATGGGTGCGGATATGAACTCAGGCCGTTGCCGCCGACTTCCTGACGATAGTTCGCCAGTTGTTCTTCAGACAAGCGCCCCTCAAGGAACGCACGGGCATAGACCCCAGGCGCCGAGTGCGGCTGGAAAAACACCAGATCGCCTCCATGCTGCTCATCACGGGCACGGAAAAAATGGTTGAACCCCACCTCGAAAATTTCAGCGGCAGAGGCGTAACTGGCGATATGCCCGCCCAGTTCGCCGTAGGCCTGATTGGCGCGCACCACCATGGCCAATGCATTCCAGCGAATGATTGCGGTAATCCGTTCCTCGACGGCCAGGTCGCCCGGGTAAGGCCCTTGGCGTTCAATCGAAAGGGTATTTCGATAGGCCGAGTACGGATGCACCTGCGCGGTGATGCCAAGTGCTCTTGCGTGTTGCTCCAGTTGTTTGAGTAAAAACTGGCCGCGCTCGCAGCCAGCCTCCCGAACCACGGCCTCCAGCGACTCCAGCCACTCCAGGGTTTCATCGCGATCACTGTCAACCGGCACACGTTCGTTTGGCACACCCATGGTGGCCTCCTTGATTATTATTTGAGGGCGCAGCTGTAGTCGCTGTCGAGGGACGAAGGCTGCGATGCGGGCCGCAGGACCGCCGATTAATCTCTCGTAGCCTCGTGCCTTTCAGCGACTACAGGCTTTGGGTGAAGGTGTCGCGGTAGGCGTAAAGGCCCGGGGTGCCGCCGGTCATAGCGAACAACACGTTATCGCCAGCGCGGTAGCGGCCTTGGCGAAGGTCGGCCAGCAGGCCCGCGAAGGCTTTACCGGAGTACACCGGGTCAACCAGCAGCCCTTCGCAACGGGCCATCAGGTGCACGGCTTCGATCATCGCCGGTGTCGGCAGCCCGTAGCCTTCCCCCAGTTGGCTGCCATCGATATGGATAGCCTGCGGCGCAAGGGTGGCTGCATGACCGAGCAGCGCCAGCGCCTCTTGAGTCAGCTGCCGCGTCCTGCTTGCAGAGGTTTGCTGATCGGCCAGCACCGACCAGGACTTCACGGTCGAGGCCCCACGCCCCAGCAGCTCAAAGCCCGCCGCGAGCCCGGCATGGGTGCCCGCACTGCCATTGGGGATCACCACTTCGCTGAAATGAACGCCCAACTCGATCTCTTGCTGCGCGATTTCTGCCGCGCAACGGGCGTAGCCCAGGCTACCCAATGGCGTCGAGCCGCCAGTAGGAATAACCATGACGTTGCGCCCCGCTGCTCTCAATTCATTGGCCCGGTGCTCGGCGGCGGCCAGAGAGTCGGCCCCCTTGGCCAGCACCTGTATCCGGGCACCAAAAAGCTGATCCAGCAGGACGTTGCCGTTGAATTCGTAATCGGTGTCGGCCTTGGGCACCGAGCGGGTCAGAATCAGCTCGCAGGCCATGCCCAGTCGCGCACACACCGCCGCCGTCAAACGCGCATGGTTGGACTGAATACCACCAACCGTAATCAGCGTATCAACACCGTTTTTCAGCGCGGCACCGAGATGAAACTCAAGCTTGCGCAGCTTGTTGCCACCACCGCCGATGTGCATGTGATCATCACGCTTGAGGTAAAGGCCGACGCCTTGCTCGCGCAAGCCCAACTGCTGTTCAAGCCGCTCGGCGCGTTGAATGCGGGTGGCGCCCTGCAACACATCTGCCCGGGGAAAGGCCGCCAAAGCCTTGTCCAGTCTGGTTTGCATGTTCTGTGACCTCATCGCTGATGTTTATTCTTAATTAATATAGGAACAAACCAGCGGGTAATAAACGCACTGAAAGTTAGTACTTGTACAACCTGAGGTTCGCAATCAATGTTGCCTGCTGTTCAGGCCGCAAACTGCGCTATAAGGGTTTTTGAGTTTTTATCTGTACAGCCAGAAGGCATTTTTTATGAGCAAGCTCAGGCAAATGGAAGTCTTTGTGGCGGTCGTCGAGGCGGGAAGTTTTGCTGAGGCTGCGGTTCAGGTGGGCATGTCGGCGGTCATGGTCGGGCGGCATATTCAGAGCCTTGAAACGGCCTTGAACACCCGGCTGATTCAGCGAACAACGCGCCGCCAGTCCGTCACCGGTGAAGGCCGGTTGTTTTACGCCGAAGCCAAAACCGCCCTTGAGCAGATCGAGTACGCCTTCAAGCGCGTCGAAGCCTCCACCGACAGACCCAGCGGCCTGCTGCGGGTGACCGCGCCGATGACCCTGGGCAGTGCGTTGATTGGTCCACTCGTCACCGAGTTCATGCAGCTGTATCCCGAGATTCAGATTGAGCTGATCTTGAGCAATAAGGTCGTGGACCTCTACGAAAGCTCATTTGATCTGGGCTTCAGGATTTCCGAGCGGGTGGACGTCAACCTCGTCTGCCGGCCACTGCCGCCCTACCGGATGGTGATCTGCGCGGCACCCAAATACCTCGCCACCTGGCAGGCGCCGCAGACCCCGGAGGACCTTTCTACACACCGGATTTTGACCCACACCTCGTGGAACAATCGCTTTGCCTGGCCCTTACGCCAAGGCAACAAAGACGTTCCGTGGCCCGAGCGGGCGGTCCTCAAAAGTAACGATGGCAAGGTGCTGCTTGAAGCGGCCATTGCCGGTTGCGGGATCTTGATGCAGCCCGATTTTCTGGTAGCCGCGGCATTGGCCAGTGGTGAGTTGGTGCCGCTGATGAGTGCCTGTGCACCGGAGCCCAAGCCGGTGCAAATGGTCTATTTGCGCTCAAAAAAATCACTGCCCAAGCTCAATGCCTTTGTCAGGTTCATCAGCGAACGGCTGGGCTCGTCTACGCCTGAGCCACACGCTCACTGACCGAAAATAGACGTTCGATGCTCGATCCACTTGAGCAACTCTTCGGCCCCCACCGATTGCGGCTTGTTGAGCTTGACCAACAGCCGGGCATGCACATTCTGAAACAGCGGGTGATCGATTGAGCGGGTCACCAGCGCGCCGCTGACCCGGTCGTTGAAGGCCGAGAACTCGCTCATCATGGTCACCGCATCACCGCTCATCACATACCGCCTGAGGGCCGTCAGGGAGTTGGTGACCATTGCCGGGCGAATGGACAGGTTTTCGGTATGCAGCACGAGCTGAATGATTTGCCCCAGGCCGTATTCCGACGGCATCACTGCCAGCGGGTAACGCAAGATGTCTTCCAGCTTCAACGGCTCGCTGAGCTGCGCCAACGGATGGCCCGAGCGCATGAGTAAACGAACCGGCTGCAAGGACGACGCGCGATAGGTCACGTCAGGGTGCGCCGGGGGGTTGTAGGCCAAGCCAATGCTCGCGGCGCTTTGCGCGACTTCTTCAAGCACGCTGTTGACCGGCAACACGTCTAGCGTGATGCGAATGCCGGGATAGGTGTCGGTGAATTCACTCAAGACCTTATCGATCAGCAAGTCGATAAAGCCCTCACTGATAACAATCCGGATATCCCCTTCCCTCAAGCCTTTGAGCCCGCGCAAGCGGTCTTCGAGGTGTTCTTGCTGCGCCTGGCAGCCACGCCAGAACTCCAGAAGAAACTGCGCCGCTTCGGTCGGCACCACACCGCGGGCCTGGCGTTCAAACAAGACGCTGCCGACCTCTTCCTCCAGCAATTGAATTTGCCGGGTAATCACAGAAGGCGCGGTGTTCAGATTCTCCGCCGCCCCGCGAATAGAGCCGCTGGAGAGGACTTCATAGAAATAGCGCATTCGACGTTGATTCAGATCTCTCACGATAAACCTGCTGCTCAATGACTGTTGCTTACAGAGCAACGCTAGCATTAAAAAGTTGCTCTTGCTCACGCAAGGTTTCCACTTGAATATCGATCGAACAATAAAAAGATCCCGTGGAGAGCCGTATGCACAGCAGCAAGCCAGCGAGTGAGCTTTCAGCCATCTATCGAAAGATTGACTGGCGGTTATTACCTTTTTTGCTCGTGTGTTACTTCGTGGCGTATCTGGACCGGGTCAATGTGGGCTTTGCCAAGTTGCAAATGCAAAGCGACCTGAACTTGTCCGATGCCGCTTATGGGCTGGGCGCCGGTATCTTTTTTATCGGCTACGCCTTGTTCGAGACACCGAGCAACCTGCTGCTGCCCAAGATCGGCGCTCGCAAGACCCTCAGTCGAGTGATGATCTTATGGGGCACCACATCGGCCTGCATGATGTTCGTCGAAACGGAGCGGGCGTTTTACGTCTTGCGCTTTTTCCTCGGGGTGTTTGAGGCTGGTTTCGCGCCGGGCATGTTGTTCTATTTAACCTATTGGTACGGCCGCGAACGGCTGGGGCAAGTGCTGGCAATCGTCATGCTGGCAGCGCCGCTGGGCGGGATCTTTGGCGCGCCGCTCTCGGTATGGCTAATGACTGCGTTCGAAGGCGTACACGGTTTGTCCGGCTGGCAATGGATGTTCTTTCTGGAAGCCATCCCCGCTGTGCTGCTGGGCGTGCTTGCGCTAAAAGTGCTGAGTGACAAACCGGCCACCGCGCCCTGGTTGAGTGAACCTGAAAAACAGGTACTGGCGGCGCACATCGGCACAGGTCGGGGCGACCACCATTCGTTCAAACAGGTATTGAAAGACCCACGGGTTTACCTGATGGCTGCGGGGTATTTCTGCTTGATCTGCGGCATCTATGCCATGAGTTTCTGGCTGCCGACCATCATCAAAGAGTCAGGTATCCACGACACCATGCAGATCGGCTGGTACTCGGCCATTCCTTATATAGGCGCGATGGCGGGCATGCTGATCTTTGCCCGGACCTCCGACAGTTTCTATGAACGGCGCTGGCACACAGCTCTTCCGGCATTGATAGGTGCGATCTGCCTGACCGCGTCGGTGATCTACAAGACTCACTTCGGGTTATCACTGCTGTTCCTGACCTTGGCCACCACCATGATGTGGTCAGCCTACACAGTGTTTTGGGCCATCCCTTCGCAGCACTTAAAAGGTGACGCGGCCGCAGGCGGCATTGCCGTCATCAACACCATCGGGCTTACCGGTGGTTTCCTCAGCCCGACGCTGATGGGCTATGTCAAAACGGCCACGGGCAACTCTGACTCGGGCCTGGTGTTCATCTCGGTGATTCTGCTGCTGGGGGCCGTGCTGCTGGCCGCGAATAAACCTGAACACGCTCAGCAAAGAGCAACGTCTACCCAAACCGTTTAAACCCATAATAAAAAGGTGTGTTTACTGTCATGGCCTATCGAATCCTGGTGGCTGGTTTCCAGCATGAAACCAATACCTTCGCGCCCTCCAAAGCAGAATACGAAAACTTCGTCAGAGGCGAAGGTTTCCCGCAAATGGTCAGGGGCGCGGACGTGCTGAAATTACGCGAGGTCAACATCCCCGCAGGCGGCTTTCTGATTGAGGCCGAACGACTGGGCTATGAGGTGGTTCCAGTGATCTGGGCCGGGGCCAGCCCGTCAGCCCATGTCACCCAAGCGGCCTACGAACGCATTGCCAACGAAATCATCCAGGCGGCTGCCAGCCAGACACTGGACGGCCTCTATCTGGACCTGCATGGCGCCATGGTTGCCGAACATACCCATGACGGTGAAGGCACACTGCTGAGCCGGCTGCGTGCCGTGGTGGGGCCGGACATACCGATCGTGGTCTCACTGGACCTGCACGCCAACGTGACCGATTTGATGCTCGAACAGGCCGATGCCATGGTTGCCTTTCGAACCTATCCCCACGTGGACATGGCTGAAACCGGCATAAAAGCCGCGCAACTGCTTGATCTGCGACTGCGTTGCGGGAAACTGCAGCACGCCAGTCTGCGACTGCCCTTCCTGATTCCGGTCAATGGCATGTGCACCCTGCTGGAGCCCGCGCGCAGCCTTTACCAGCAACTGGAGCACCTTGAATCAGAAAGCCTGTCGCTGTCCTTCACCCCCGGCTTTCCGGCCGCCGATTTCGAAGAGTGCGGGCCGGTCATCTGGGGCTATGGGCTGGATCCGCAGGCGCTGCAAGCCGCCGTCGGCGCCCTGTATGACAAGCTGGTCAGCGAAGAAGATCAGTGGGAAGTGCCGCTTCTGCTTCCAGACGATGCCGTGCGCCAGGCCATGGCATTGGCAGCGTCGGCCCAACGCCCCATCGTGATTGCAGACACCCAGGACAACCCCGGCGCAGGTGGCGACGGCAATACCATGGGCATGCTCAAAGCCCTGTTAAGCCACCAGGCGCGTAACGCTGCCATCGGTTTGATCTATGATCCTGCGGCCGTTCAGGCCGCGATTGCCGCCGGGCTGGGTGGTTTTATTGACATCGCGCTGGGCGGGCAATCCGGCGTGCCGGGGGATGAGCCATTAAAAGGCCGCTTTGAAGTCACCCACCTGTCTGACGGCCGCTGCCGCTTCGAAGGCCCCATGATGAATGGCATGGACGTTGATGTCGGCCCGGTGGCGGGTCTGAAAATCGACGATGTGAGCATTGCCGTCAGTTCAAGCAAATGCCAGATGCTGGACCGTACCCTGTACCGGCTGGCCGGCATCGACCCTGAAAAAATGAGCGTACTGGTCAACAAAAGCTCCGTGCATTTTCGCGCCGACTTCCAACCCATCGCCGAGCACATCCTGGTGGCCAAAGCACCCGGTCCGATGACCGCAGACCCGGCGGACATCCCGTGGACAAGGTTGCGTGAAGGCATCCGCTTAAAGCCCAACGGGCCTGCGTTTCATCACTGAATCAGAAAGGATGACCTGAGCATTTCGTGCAGATGCACTGCCGCATGATGGGACGTATCCGTCAGCAGATAAACGTGATGCTCAGGCAAGCCAGGCAACGCCATCTGAAGAATCAGCGAACCGTCATCGGCCGCCCCCTGGGCCTCCACAATGCCCAACGCCAAACCGCTTCTCACACACGCCAATACAGCGTGGGAATTTGCACTCTCCAGCAGGATCCGGTAACGGATCCCGGCGGCTTTCAAGATCGCCAGCGCTGACTCCCGGTACGGGCAGCCACTCAATTGCAGGGCAATGGGCAAAGGCTGATCTGGATAGTACTTGAAGCCAGCAGCCGCCGCCCAGCACGGCTGTGTAGAACGCAGCCGCTCAGCATGGCTCAACTGCTCATGACTGACAGCGATGGTCAGGTCCAGTTGCTTGCGTGCAAACAGGTCGAGCAGTTCAGTACTGGATTTGACCACCACTTCAAGCTCCAGAGCCGGATTGCCCGCGACGAACAGCGGTAAAAAGTCCGCCATCAATTGCTCGGCATAACCATCCGGCACTCCCATACGAACCTTGCCCGTCATTAGTTGTGGCGACAACGTTGCCAACAGCCGGTCATGGGCCATCAAAAAGCGCGTGGTTTCGCCCAACAGTTGCCGCCCCGCAGGCGTCAACTCAACGAGTTGATTGTTGCGGACCAAAAGTAGATGCCCAACCTTTGCCTCAAGTTTCTGGATCTGCGTTGTCACTGCCGAAGGGCTGCGATGGACGTAATCGGCCGCATCCTTGAAGCGCCTGAACCTGGCCACGGCCTGGAAGGTTCTGAGCACATCAATGTCGAGGGCTCTGCCCATGAGGTCACCTGATTTCGTTATGTCGAACCAGCGATTCGATTTATTCAACTGTACAGGGTTTACACCCACTCCTATGGTGGGGTCAACACATGCCAGCCACTGCACGCGTAACCTCAACCGGAGCAAACAAGACCACTCAAACCACCGTATGGAGTGACACCGATGAGCCTGAATGACTTTGTTGTAGATGCCCTCATACGCACCGAACGCTATAAGAACACCCGACTATGGACCGTTGAGAACCACGCCAAATACTCGACCCTGACCGCCCCCCTGGCCAGTTCTGGCAACCCTTCGCGCTTCAACTTGCAAATATTTCAGCTCATGTGCGCCTTGAATCAGCAAGGCATGGCCGAGGATGGGCTATGTGCCGACGCCCAAGGCCAGGGCGCACTCAAAGACATTCTCGGCACGCTTGCCGAGCGTCTGGCCCTGCTGAGCGAGAATCGCCATGTGCACTATGTTGAATTAGGCCCTGAACCGATCAAGACCGCGCACTTGCTGGGGCGGATCACTGAGGCTTGCACCTCCCTGCGCTATACCGCCATCGACATCAATCAGACCTCAGAAAGCGTAATGCGTGACGCGGTGTTTCCAATCGTGGAACAGCATGGAAGCTTCAATTACATCGCCGCCGACTATCGAACCGTTGAACGTGCCGACCTGCATCATGAGCAGGACATTACCCTGATTACCTTGCTTGGCTTTCAAGAAGGCAACGAGTTGCCGGTGACCACCGGACGACTCATTCGTAGCCTCGCGAGCGACGCCACATACATCATTTCGGAGATGCAGATCTACGAAGAAGGGCTGCAAAGCAACATCCACGCTTTTTATGCCAACCCGCACATGATCAGGTTTTCGCAGGTCGTTGCAATGCAGCAAGGCTTCATCCCGCTGGATGAGCATGCTGTCACCCTCGTGAGATTCAAACTGCTGGATGAGCTGATCCATGTGGCAGTCACCCTGCAACCCGTTGAGAAGGGACGCCAACAAGGCTGCCTGCTGACCAATATCTGCCTCAAATACACCCCAGAACAGTTCCGTCGCATCAGGGCCCGACACTGCAACTGCAGCGTGCTGGATGAATTCGCCAGCGGTGATGGCTCGGTGCGCTATCAGATTGCCAAATACCTCCAATAGCAACACCACAGGGAGCCATGAACCATGGATCACACAGACCCGCTACCCCTGTTTGAACGCGGCGTCGGGCGAGTAAAACTGGCGCTGAAATCCACGTTGAGAAAAAGCTCGCGCAGTGCCTCGCCCGCTGCCGACGAGCAAGCGCCCTGGCGTGACGACCTGCTCTGCCAGGCAAACCTTACGATCAGCGATGCGCGAACACTTGCCGACCTGGGCTACGCCTTGAGCCCGCACCCCGACATACCGGCCGAAACCATCACCGCAGTGGCTTGCGCACACCGGTTGTTCACGCCCGAAGCCGTGGCGATTCTTCAAGACATCTGCACGCGTCTGGAAGAATGTGCAGATAACAGCGACTGGATCATTTCCCGGCGCACACGTGCAGTCACCACGCTATCGCCGTTCATCAACGCCATGATGAACAGTCGCCGCTTCCTGTTAGCCATCTCGCGCATTGCGGGCGTCCCCTTGGTGCCCTACCCCATGCTCAATGCCCGGTCGCAGATCAATTATTTCTATCCCAAGCCTGAGCATGAACAGCAGCAACTCGGTATGTGGCATACCGACGGCACCAACTATGTGCTGAACATTGTGCTGACGCGCTCGTCCGACTACACCGGCGGAGAATTCGTCTTTCATAACAGCACTGTCGAGTCTTTCGACGCCCTTAATCACCGTACGTTCGAAACCGCCCCGCTGATCGAACCCGGTGATGCGCTATTCATTTATGGCAGTCGATTGTTTCATGGCGTTCGGCCAGTAAGCACCGGCCGACGCATGTCGTTGGTGCTGTCCTTCCACTGCCCTTACGCCCGTGAAGATTCCAACCAGTTCTGGCACCTCGCCTCAGACGATGGCATCCCCGCGACCATTCCCAACTGGTTAAAACTGCGCTGGGCCTTACAGCGCTCAGCCGCCAGACAATTCGCACGTATCGGTATCGCCCCCATTACCTTCGAAGAACTGCGCTATCCAGAGAATTGACTATGTCACGCAGCACGCTGTATCTGTTTTCACTGCAAGCCGTCTTCGTCCTGTCCTGGAGTTCGGGCTTTATCGGCGCGCGCTTGGGCACTGAAGATGCTGGCGCCATCAACCTGCTGTTCTGGCGGTTCCTGCTGGTCACTGCGTGTTTGCTACCGTTTGTCTGGCAGCGACTGTGGGCATTGTCCCGGGCACAGTTGCGCTATAACGCCATTATTGGCTTCCTGTCTCAGTTCGCTTACCTGGTCAGTGTCTATATCGCCATACGTGGCGGCCTGCCCGCCGGGATAGCGGCGATTATCTGCGCACTGCAACCACTGATCACCGCCGCCCTGGCCGCACGGGGCAACCATGAGCGCAGCGGCTTGCAGGAATGGCTTGGGCTGGTGATCGGATTCAGCGGGGTCGGCATCGTGATCTGCGGCGAGTATGCCCTGTCCGACAACAACATCGGCATTGGCCTGTATGCCCTGCCATTGATCGCGGCGATCACCCTGTCTATCGCCACGTTGTATCAGCGCCAGCAATCGGTATTGGCAACCGGACACAGCAAGGACGGCCAGCTAATGCCACTGTTTCTACAATCGGCCACCACGCTGGTCCTGCTGTTTGCTGCCGGTTTGGCACTGAATGACCTCCAGGTGCCCACCCAGGCCAATGTCTGGGTGGCCGTCGGCTGGTTGACGCTGTTCTCAACGTTTATTGCTTACCTCAGCCTGTGGACCCTGCTCAAGCGAATGTCCGCTACTCGCGTGTCGGCGCTGGTCTATCTGGAGCCGCCGGTCACCTTGCTGTGGGCCGCCCTGATGTTTGGCGACGCCCTGCACTGGACCACCTACGTGGGCATTTTGGTGGTGGCCACTGGAGTCCTGATTACCCGGCGGCGCAGCCATGCCTGCGCCGTTTGCAGTGAAGCGTGAGAAGGCAATCAAATTGGGCGACGAGCAATCAGTGGGCAATGCACACCGATTTAAGCTCAGTACACGCCTCAATCACCGAACGGCCAAATTCACGCCCCATGCCCGATTGTTTAACACCCCCAAATGGCATCGCCGGGTCCAGCAGGACATGGGCGTTGACCCACACGGTGCCAGCTTCGATGCGTGGTACCAGGTTAAGCGCTTTGGTCAGGTCGTTGGTCCAGAGGCTGGCAGCCAGGCCATAGCGGTTGTCGTTGGCCAGCTCAATAGCGGTGTCCTCATCGTCAAACGGCATGACAGCCAGCACTGGACCAAACACTTCCTCGCGGGCCACCGCCATGCTGTGGTCAATGTCTGCGAGGATGGTCGGCTGCACATAGAACCCCTCACCTTCCTGCGATTCACCCCCCAACACCACGCGCGCACCTTGCTCGCGCGCCAGTTCGATGTGCTTGAGCACGCTCTGTTGCTGTTTACGCGACACCAAAGGATTGATCGCCGCATCGCAGTTCATGCCCGCGCCCATCGGCAGGGCCGAGACTGCAGCGGCGAGCCCTTCGACAAAACGATCGTGAATCGAGCGGTGCACATAGAAGCGCGATGCCGCAGCACACACCTGGCCATTGTTCAACAGACCGCCGAGGATCGCGCCCTGGATGGCTTTTTCGACGTCAGCATCGGCCAGGATGATCATCGGGTTCTTGCCGCCCAGTTCCAGGGCAAACCGCGTCATATTCTCCATGCAAGCCACGCCGACACTTTTGCCCACAAGGGTGGAGCCGGTGAACGACACCTTGCTCACCAGTGGATGGCTGGTCAACCTACCGCCGACTGAGGCGCCACCGCCGGTCACCACGTTGAATACGCCAGCCGGAATACCCGCCTCAACCGCCAGTTCAGCGAGGCGCATGGCGGTCAGCGGGGTTTCCATCGCCGGTTTAATGATCACCGTGCAACCGCTGGCCAGCGCTGGCATCAGTTTCCAGGCGGCGATCATCAGCGGGAAGTTCCACGGCACGATACCCACCACCACACCGACCGGCTCACGCTTGGTGAACGTGGTGAACTTCGCCCCCTGCGGAAGCGGAATCGACACATCAAAGGTCTGGCCTTCAATTTTCGTCGCCCAACCGGACATGTAACGCATGAATTCAACGGTGGCATTGAGGTCCAGCGCCCGCGCCATATTGATCGACTTGCCCTGACTCAGCGTTTCAAGCTGCGCCAGTTCTTCAGCGTGTTCTTCAACCAGGCGAGTGAAATTCAGCAGGATCCGTTCCCGATCGGCCGGACGCAAACCGGACCACACACCCGACTTGAAAGCAGCGCGAGACGACTGTACAGCCTGTTCAACCAGGTGCGGCGGTGCATCCAGGGTTTCGCACAGCACTTGGCCGGTCGCCGGGTTGAGCACTGCAATGGTTTGCCCATCTGCCAATACCCATTGGCCGTCAATAAAGCAGCCATGGCGACGATCGAGGAATGCAGCAACCTGTGGCAGGATTTCAACGTTGCTCATAAAGCACCTTTCTTTCAATTGAGTTGCAAGCCGCTCACTGTGACCGGCAAGGTTGACGCGATTGTCGATGCTCGACGCCAAGCCGGGTTTTCCCTGCGTGCCAGTTGTATTGGCTGATTTGCCAAACGTTGCGCAACCTGGATCGCAGGCATAACAACGGTTGCGAATAAGGCGGCCTGACAATTCAGGCACGCAGCACAAGGATTTTGGCGAGAATCCAAAAGCATCCCTCCACGCGCTGTAGCAAAGTGCTGCCTGACACTGTCCTCGGTTTACCTCAAGGAAATCAGAAATGCTTTCGCCCGCCGCTTTGCTCAAACGAACGCCCCTGGCCCGATTCGCACTGGCCATTGCCCTGGGCACATTAGGCCTGCCCGGCTTGCAGTCCAACGCCCACGCCCATGGCGGCGCCGCCGAAATGGTGCCGTTGCAGTCAACCCTCGAAGCGTTTGGCGCCACCGTCAAATGGGACGATTACGCCGATGTGTTTGTGATTGCCAAGGACGGCGCCTACCTCAAGGTGAAACCCGACAGCAAAGTCGCCGTGCTCAATGGCAAGCGCATGGAGTTGACGGTGCCGGTGGTGTTCAAGGGCAAGACGGCGTTCATGTCCAAAGACTTCATCAACCAGGTGTTCCAGTCCGGTCTGGACAAAACATTTGTCATCGAAACCCGCCCCAGCCCGCTCAACCCGCTGAGCGCGGATGAGATCAACACTGCGGTCGAGATCATCAAGACATCCGGGCACTACAAACCGGGTTTGCGATTCACCGAAATCTCGGTGCATACCCCGCCCAAGGACCAGGTGTGGAATTTCATCTACACCGGGCAAAAACCTGCGCAGCCGCGTCAGGCCAATATCGTGGTGCTGGACGGAAAGCACGTGATTGAAGGCCAGGTCGATCTGGACAGCAAAACCCTGCTGTCGTGGAAGCCCGTTGAAGGCGCTCACGGCATGGTGCTGCTGGACGACTTTGCCACCGTGCAATCCGTGATCGATACCAGCCCCGAATACGCCCAGGCGCTGGCTAAACGTGGCATCACTGACATTAAAAAAGTGGTGACGACACCCCTCACCGTGGGCTATTTCGACGGCAAGGACGGTCTGACCCAAGACAAGCGCCTGCTGAAAATCGTCAGCTACCTCGATGTTGGTGACGGCAACTACTGGGCCCATCCGATCGAGGGGCTGGTCGCGGTGGTCGACCTGGAGCAAAAGAAACTCATCAAGGTCGAGGATGGAGGAGTGATTCCGGTCCCCATAAAAGCCACCCCCTACGATGGTCGCGATCGCAAGAGCGTCGCGCTAAAGCCGCTGGAGATCATCGAGCCGGAGGGCAAGAACTACACCATTACCGGCAACAGCATTCACTGGCAGAACTGGGACTTGCACGTGCGTCTCGACTCACGGGTCGGGCCGATCCTGTCTACCGTCACTTATGACGACAAAGGCAATAAACGCAAGATCATGTACGAGGGCAACCTGGGCGGCATGATCGTGCCGTACGGGGACCCGGACGCAGGCTGGTATTTCAAGGCGTATCTGGATTCGGGCGACTACGGCATGGGCACGCTCACCTCGCCGATTGCCCGTGGTAAAGACGCTCCGCAAAATGCCGTGCTGCTGGATGCAACCATTGCTGATTACACCGGTGCACCCACCACAATCCCTCACGCCCTCGCTGTGTTCGAACGCTACGCCGGTCCAGAATACAAACACCAGGAAATGGGCCAGCCCAACCTGAGCGCCGAGCGGCGTGAATTGGTGATCCGCTGGATCAGCACCGTGGGCAACTACGACTACATCTTCGACTGGGTCTTGCAGCAGAACGGCACCATTGGCATCGACGTAGGCGCTACGGGTATCGAAGCGGTCAAGGGCGTGAAAAGTAAAACCATGCATGAAGCAACCGCCAAGGAAGACACTCGCTACGGCACCCTGATCGACCACAACATCGTCGGCACCACCCACCAGCACATCTATAACTTTCGCCTGGACATGGACATAGACGGGGAAAACAACTCACTGGTCGAAATAAACCCGGTCATCGCGCCAAACGACCGTGGCGGCCCACGCACCAGCACCATGCAGACCGAACAGCGTGTGGTCAGCACCGAACAGCAAGCTGCACAAAAATTCGACCCGTCGACCGTGCGCCTGCTGAGCAACCTTAATAAGGAAAACAAAGTCGGCAACCCCGTGTCCTACCAACTGATCCCGTATGCCGGTGGCACTCACCCGGTGGCCAAGGGCGCCAACTTCGGCAAGGACGAATGGCTCTACCACCGCTTGAGCTTCATGGACAAACAACTCTGGGTGACGCGCTACAACCCGGACGAAAAGTACCCGGAAGGCAAATACCCGAACCGCTCGCAAACCGACACTGGGCTGGGGCAGTTCACCCATGATAACCAGTCCATCGACAACACCGACAATGTGGTGTGGCTCACCACCGGTACAACCCACATCGCCAGGGCCGAGGAATGGCCGATCATGCCGACCGAGTGGGTACACGTGCTGTTGAAACCGTGGAACTTCTTCGATGAGACTCCGACGCTGAACCTCAACACGGCAAAATAACCTGTATAAGCCATGCCCCTGTCACCGTGGTGACGGGGGCATTGTTGTTTCAGGCGTACTGCTTGCGGTATTCACCAGGCGAAATACCAAAGCGCGACTTGAACGCGGTAGAGAAGTAGCTCGAATCGGAAAACCCCCACGAGTAACCCAGTGCCGACAACTTCTGTTCGGTACGCGACTGACGAAGGGATTCGGCACACAGGTCAAGGCGGCGATTTTTGATATAGCGCGCCACCACCAGGCCCTTGCGGGCAAACATCCGGTACAACCCGCGCATCGACACCCCCACCTCCCGCGCCAGCAGTTCGGGGCAGAGGTCTTCCGAGCGAATATGCTCATCGATATAGCCGAGGGTCTTGCGAAAAATACGCTCATGCACATCGTCGACGCCTTCACTCTGGCTGATGGCCGGGCGCAGCAGGCTGATCACGGCATCCAGGGTCGCTTCGCTTTCCTGCTGGCTCAAGTTGGTCTGGCGCGCAGCGTCCAGTATTAAGTGGTGCGACAACGTGGCAATGGGTGACTTCGCGCCGATCAAGTGGCCGCACTTGACCGGGGTATAACGCAAGGACTGCTCGATCAGCCGGTGCGGCAGGATCAATGACAACTGGCGGGAGTTTTCGTGATAGGTGAAATCGCTGGGCTGGGAGGCATCGATCAAGGTGATGTCACCGGCGCACAGCGACACCCGGTTGTCGCCCTGCGCCATGCAGGCGCTGCCGTCAAGCTGGAACACCGCAAAGTACTTGCCGCCTTCGCTCGCTGCGACTTCCTTCGGCGTGCGGTACAGCCGCGCCTGACAAGCATCGACAAAGCTGAGTTTGAGTGCACCGCTCTGGTATTCACGGATGTGACCGGAAAACTCATCGCCCAAGGTTTGCGCACTGAAGGCGCCGCAGATGCGGTTGACCTGATGGATCCATTGATCGAAGCCGTCACGGCGCTGTGCAATTGAAGAATTCATGTGAGGCCTCACGCAGGTTTATTGTTTTTATCTACGTTGATCCACGCTAAAACGAACAGCGACTCTCCTGGGATGTTGGCGGCTTATTTAAGCCCGCCAAAACGCCGATAGAAACTCTCTCCGACATCCGGCAACGGCCCATCGGCCGTTTCCAGTGCACTGTTCAACCACTCCTCCGCCTTGGCGAAGATCAAACGGTAGATATTTCGGCACAGCTGTCGTGCAGCCCGGCCCTCCCAGTCGCCGGGCAGCAGTTCGTCTGGCAACTGCGGGTCACGCAGCAGCAATTTACGGTACTCATGCACTAGCAGAAGACGTGCCAGGAAGCAGTCGCATGGCAGCAAATTGTCCTGCTCGCGCAGGGCTTGCCAGAGCGGTCGGAACAACTTGATGAACTCGCTGTAATGGGTTGCCAGCTCCTCGATATTCCAGCTTTCACGCACCTGCAGACGCAAGGCCTTGGAGGCCATTACATCCTGCGCGGTGGTCTCGAAGACAATGGTGTCTTCCTGGGCATCAAGGTCGGCCAAGGTCGCGTTAACGTCGGCACGATCACTGCGCGGGCAGGCCAGCAGCACCGGAGAAATTGCACCAAAACCTTGCCACTCCAGCTCTTCGCGCACTTGTTTGCGCTTGTCCTGAGCCAGTTGCGTGAGCATCACCAGGCACCACGAGCCATCCCAAGCGGGAACGGTTGAGCTGTAGACCCGCTTGAACGCCTTGTCGAAACGCCGACGCCCGGCACCGGTGAGGCTGTAGTAACTGCGTCGGCCGACTTTTTCGGCGCTCAGCCAGCCTTCCTTGGTCAGGCGGAAGATCGACGTGCGGATCAGCCGTTCATTGATCCCGACAGGCTCGAGCAGTTGAATCAAACTCCCCAACCAGACCGTTCCGCCATGGGGCTCAATGGCATCCCCGTACAAGGTGATGATCAGGGAGCTGGCGCGAATCGGCGTTTGCTCCTGAAAGCGCGTAATCAGTTGATTCAAGGGGGTCAGGGACGACATGGACGTACCGGGCTGAAAAAAGAAAGGAATATACCGAAAAATTCGGCGCCAGAGTTCACTGGGCGCTGCGCTTGGGGCGCAAACCGCTGTCGCTGATACGCGGCCGGTCGGGCTCCGCTTCGCCAAGCGGCGCGCATTCTTGCATCTGCGTCAGGCAACGCTGGGCCAGGCGCTGATATTCAAGGGTGCCCGTGCGCTTCCAGGCCACTTCTTCATCACTGAGTGTGCGTTTGACGCTGGCCGGTGTGCCCATGACCAATGACTGCGGCGGGCACTCGAAACCGGCTTTAACGAACGCCGCCGCCGACACAAATGAGCGCTCACCGATGCGCGCATGGTCCATCACCACGGCATTCATCCCCACCAGCGCATCAGCGCCCACCCGACAGCCGTGCAAAACCGCGCCATGGCCGATGTGGCCGTTGCGCTCCACGACTGTGTCGCTGTCCGGAAAACCATGCATGACGCAGGTGTCCTGAAGATTGGCGCCCTCTTCGAGCACGATCCGCCCGAAATCACCGCGCAAACTCGCCAGCGGGCCCACGTAGCAATGCGGGCCAATGATCACATCGCCGATCAGCACCGCTGAAGGGTGGACATAGGCGGTGGGATCGACCACCGGGGTCAGGCCATCGAGGCTGTAACAGGTCATGAACGCTTCCTTTTGACTCAGTGCCTGGCGTATTCGCAAAGCGATGCCAATGTTCGGGCATTTTGTATCACATCACTTTTGTAATCACAATTTACAAAAAAGCGTATCACTTAAAAACCTCTCACCAGCAACCCCGTAAAATCGGCCATATAACGCCTTTAAAGCGCATAAAATCGCGGCTCTCAGGTCATAAACCCTCATTAAAAAGCGCTACACAAAAACTCAAACCAACAGAATAAGACACGTTAAATTAATTTTATCGTTGCATTTGTGTATCACGTCAAAGCTATACTTGGGCAAAACCGGCCCCTCAGGCCGATCCAATAATGAGCCGGCTGACCGCCGAGCGTGCACCGTGAGGGCATCCGCCATGCCACTAACCCTTGCCGTCGAGTTCATCGAGCCCGGCGTGCGTTTGATTACCTTGCAGCGCCCGCAAGCCTTGAACGCCCTGACCACCCAATTGCTTGGCGAACTGGCCGACGAACTGAACGCTGCGCAAAGCGACCACAACACCCACGCGGTGGTCATCACCGGCAGCGCCAAGGCCTTTGCCGCAGGCGCCGATATCAACGAAATGGCCGAACGCAATCTGGTCGGCATCCTCGACGACCCGCGCCAGGCGTCCTGGCAGACCCTCACTCGTTTCAGCAAGCCGTTGATTGCAGCGGTTAACGGGTTTGCCCTGGGCGGTGGCTGCGAGCTGGCAATGCATGCCGACATCATCATCGCGGGTGAAGACGCACGCTTCGGCCAGCCGGAAATCAACCTGGGGATCATGCCCGGCGCGGGTGGCACCCAGCGTCTGCTGCGCGCCGTGGGCAAGTCGATGGCCATGCAAATGGTCCTCACGGGCGAGCCGATCAACGCCCGCCAGGCCCTGCGTTCAGGATTGGTGAGTGAAGTGACCCAACCCGAATTCACTGTTGAACGCGCCCTGCACATCGCCCACAGCATCGCCACCAAGGCGCCGCTGGCCGTGCGTCTGGCCAAAGAGGCGCTGCTCAAGGCAATGGACACTGACCTTGCCAGCGGCCTGCGCCTGGAGCGCCATGCTTTCACCCTGCTGGCCGGCACCCGTGACCGCGACGAAGGCATCCGCGCCTTTCAGGAAAAGCGCCGACCGGCCTTCACCGGCGAATAAACCGCGCACTCGAACGACTTCTCAAGCGAGCATCAAGACCATGACTTTCGAACACATTGTGTTTTCCATTGAGGCCGGCGTTGCGCTGCTCAGCCTCAACCGCCCCGAGCAGCTCAACAGCTTCAACACGCAGATGCACGGCGAGGTCAAGGAAGCCCTGAAACAGGTGCGGCAAAACCCCGAAGTACGGGTATTGCTGCTGACCGGTGAAGGCCGCGGCTTTTGCGCCGGGCAAGACCTCAGCGACCGCAATGTGGCGCCCGGCAGCGAAGTGCCGGACCTGGGGCTGTCCATCGAGAAATTCTACAATCCGTTGATCCGCCAACTGCGCGACCTGCCCATGCCGGTGATTTGCGCCGTAAATGGCGTGGCGGCCGGGGCCGGGGCCAATATCCCGCTGGCCTGCGACCTGGTGCTGGCGGCGCGCTCGGCCAGCTTTATCCAAGCCTTCTGCAAAATCGGCCTGATCCCGGATTCCGGCGGCACCTGGACCTTACCTCGTCTGGTCGGCATGGCCCGGGCCAAGGCCCTGGCCCTGCTGGGCAATAAACTGAGCGCCGAACAAGCGGAACAATGGGGCCTGATTTACCGCTGTGTAGACGATGCTGAACTGCGCAACGAAGCCCTGATCCTCGCCCGCCACCTGGCCACGCAACCGACCTACGGCCTGGCACTGATCAAGCGCAGCCTCAATGCCAGCCTGAGCAACACTTTCGATGAACAATTGGAGCTGGAAAAAGACCTGCAACGCCTGGCCGGGCGCAGCGACGATTACCGTGAAGGCGTCAGCGCCTTCATGGAAAAACGCAGCCCGCGTTTCAAGGGGTGCTAGCCATGAGCGCACTCAACCTCACTGCCCGCATCGGCGTGATTGGCGCCGGGGCCATGGGCGCCGGGATCGCCCAGGTCGCAGCGCAGGCCGGCCATCAGGTGCTGTTACTGGACAACCGTGCGGGCGCTGCTGCCCAGGCCATTGACAACATCGATCGGCAACTGGGCAAACGCGTCGAAAACGGCAAGCTCGCCGCCGAAGTCCGAGATGCCACCCTCGCCCGCCTGCACCCGGTCGAAAGCGCACAAGCGCTGGCTGACTGCGCATTGGTCATCGAAGCCATTGCCGAGAACCTCGAGGCCAAGCGCGCGCTGTTTGTGCAGCTGGAGAGCGTGTGCAGTGCGCAGTGCGTGTTCGCCAGTAACACCTCGTCACTGTCGATCACCGCCATCGCCGCGCCACTCAAGCACCCGCAACGCCTGCTCGGCCTGCATTTTTTCAACCCGGCGCCGGTCATGCCGCTGGTGGAAGTGGTGTGTGGCGTGGCCAGCGACCCGGCGCTCGCCGACTGCTTGTACGACACCGCCAAGGCCTGGGGCAAAAAACCGGTGCACACGCGCTCCACGCCCGGATTTATTGTTAACCGTGTCGCCCGGCCGTTTTACGCCGAAAGCCTGCGCCTGCTGCAAGAAGGCGCAGCCGATTGCCCAACGCTTGATGCGCTGCTGCGTGAGACCGGTGGCTTCGCCATGGGCGCTTTTGAATTGACCGACCTGATCGGCCATGACGTCAACTACGCAGTCACCTGCTCGGTGTTCGACGCCTATTACGGCGACCCGCGCTTTCAGCCATCACTGGTGCAAAAAGCGCTGGTCGACGCAGGCCGCTTGGGGCGCAAAAGCGGTCAGGGTTTCTACTGCTACAGCGAGCAGGCCGAACGCCCCGGCCCCAGCACCCTGCCCGATGCTCCAGCTCCGCAAACCTGCGTGGTCGAAGGCGACCTGGGCGCTGCGCAACCGCTGCTCAGCCGTTTGCAAGACCACGGCGTAAAGGTCATCCGCCGTGACGGGAGCGGCCTGCTGCGAGTTGGCGATGCGGTGCTGGCCCTGAGTGACGGGCGCATGGCGTGCCAACGGGCGCAGGAAGACAGCCTGCGCAATCTGATACTGCTCGACCTCGCCTCCGATTACCGCCAGGCCACACGCATTGGTATCAGTTGCGCCGCCGGTATCGATCCGCAGGCTTTTGAACAAGGCGTGGGGCTGCTGCAACGGGCCGGGCTGCACGTCAGCCTGCTCAGTGACAGCCCTGCGCTGGCGGTGTTGCGCACCGTGGCCATGCTGGCCAACGAGGCCGCCGACGCGCTGCTGCAAGGTGTGGCCTCAGCCGCTGACATCGATCTGGCGATGCGCGCTGGCGTCAACTACCCCCAAGGTCCGCTGGCCTGGGCTGACGCCATCGGCCCGGCCTATGTGCTGCGGGTGCTGCACAACCTGCAAGCCACGTACGGAGAAGACCGCTATCGGCCGTCGTTACTGCTGCGCCGCCGGGTCGCTGAAGGGAGAACACTGCATGACTGACCTTCAAGCCATGAACCTGGCCAATCAATGCGCCCAGGCAATGCTCATGCGTGACGCGGCCAGCCAGGCCATGGGCATGCATTTATTGGCAGCAGCACCCGGTTGCGCGCACGTGAGCATGAGCGTGCGCGCAGACATGATCCAGGGGCACGGCACCTGCCACGGCGGCTACCTGTTTGCTTTGGCTGACTCGGCATTCGCCCTGGCCTGCAACAGTTACAACGACGCCACCGTCGGCCTCGGTTGCAGCATCGACTACGTTGCTCCGGCCCACCTGGGTGACACCTTGAGCGCCGAATGCCGCGAGCAAAGCCGCGCCGGGCGTACCGGCAACTACGACGTGCGCATTACCAACCAACTGGGCCAGCTGATTGCGCTGTTCCATGGCAAATCCTACAAAGTGCGCGGCACGGTGCTGGCGCAGGAGACCCCCAATGAATGACGCCTTGATCATCGACGCGGTACGCACCCCGATTGGCCGTTATGCCGGTGCCTTGAGCAGCGTGCGCACCGACGACCTTGGCGCGGTGCCGCTGCGTGAGCTGCTGCGCCGTCACCCGCAAGTAGACTGGAACAGCGTCGACGACGTGATCTACGGCTGCGCCAACCAGGCCGGCGAAGACAACCGCAACGTCGCGCGCATGTCGGCCTTGCTCGCCGGGCTGCCAGTGAGTGTGCCGGGCACCACCCTCAATCGTTTGTGTGGTTCCGGGCTGGACGCCATCGGCAACGCCGCCCGCGCCATTCGCTGTGGTGAAGCCGGTTTGCTGCTGGCCGGTGGCGTTGAGTCGATGTCCCGCGCGCCCATGGTCATGGGCAAGGCCGAGCAGGCGTTTTCACGCGAGGCACAGCTGTACGACACCACCATCGGCTGGCGCTTTATCAACCCGCTGATGAAGCAGGCTCACGGCGTCGATTCGATGCCCGAAACCGCTGAAAACGTCGCAGAGCAGTTTGCTATCTCCCGAGCCGATCAGGACGCCTTTGCTTTACGCAGCCAGCAACGCGCCGCGGCTGCCCAAGCCAGCGGGCGCCTGGCCAAAGAAATCGTCGCGGTACAGATTGCCCAGCGCAAAGGCCCGGCCAAAGTGGTCGAGCACGACGAACACCCCCGCGGTGATACCACCCTCGAACAACTGCAAAAACTCGGCACGCCATTCCGTGCAGGCGGCAGCATCACCGCAGGCAACGCCTCGGGGGTCAATGACGGTGCTTGCGCGCTGTTGCTGGCCAGCCCCGCAGTGGCCAAGCGCTTCGGTTTGGTCGCCCGCGGCCGGGTGGTGGCAATGGCCGCCGCCGGTGTCGAACCGCGCATCATGGGCATTGGTCCGGTACCCGCCACCCACAAGGTGCTGGAGCTGGCCAACCTGAGCCTGGCCGACATGGATGTAATCGAACTCAACGAAGCCTTTGCCGCACAAGGCCTGGCGGTTCTACGCGAGCTGGGCCTGGCCGACAACGACCCACGGGTAAACCCCAATGGCGGCGCCATTGCCCTGGGCCACCCGCTGGGCATGAGTGGCGCGCGACTGGTCACCACCGCCCTGCATGAACTGGAAGAACGTCGTGGCCGCTACGCCCTGTGCACCATGTGTATTGGCGTCGGCCAGGGCATAGCGCTGATCATCGAACGCTTGGGCGACTAAAAGATTCGCGATTCCCGGGGAGCCGAGCGGTATCCTTGGGGCATGCACTCAAGGCCCGGCATGTAAGCCGGGCTGATAGACAAAAATAATTCGAGTGAACTCATGAACATGCCAATGTCAACGACCGTGCTTAACCCGCTGCTGGACCCGATGGAAACTGCCAGCGTCGATCAATTGCGTGAACACCAGCTCGAACGCCTGCGCTGGAGCCTGGGCCACGCCTACAACAACGTGCCGCTGTACCGTCAGCGCTTCGATGCACTGGGCATTCACCCCAACGACGTCACGTCTCTGGCGGATCTGGCCAAGTTCCCCTTCACCACCAAGAACGACCTGCGCGACAGTTACCCGTACGGCATGTTTGCCGTGCCCATGAATGAGGTCGTACGCCTGCACGCCTCCAGCGGCACCACCGGCAAACCAACGGTGGTGGGCTATACCCAGAACGACATCGACACCTGGGCCAATGTGGTTGCCCGCTCGATTCGCGCCGCTGGCGGCCAACGAGGCGACAAGGTGCATATTTCCTATGGTTACGGCCTGTTTACCGGCGGTCTGGGCGCCCACTACGGAGCTGAACGTCTGGGTTGCACGGTGATCCCGATGTCCGGCGGACAAACCGAAAAGCAAGTGCAACTGATCAAGGATTTCCAGCCGGACATCATCATGGTCACCCCCTCGTACATGCTCAATATTGCCGATGAGCTGGAACGCCAGGGCATCGACCCGCACAAGCTGGCCTTGCGCCTGGGGATCTTCGGCGCCGAGCCGTGGACCGGCGAACTGCGCAGCGCCATCGAAGCGCGACTGGGCATCACCGCACTGGACATCTACGGCCTCTCGGAAATCATGGGCCCCGGCGTTGCCATGGAGTGCGCAGAAAGCAAAGACGGCCCGACCATTTGGGAAGACCACTTCTACCCCGAAATCATCGACCCGGTCACCGGCGAGGTGCTGCCAGACGGGCAAATGGGCGAACTGGTGTTCACCTCCCTGAGCAAGGAGGCGCTGCCCATGATCCGCTACCGCACCCGCGACCTCACGCGCCTGCTGCCAGGCACGGCACGGCCCATGCGGCGCATCGACAAAATCACCGGGCGCAGCGATGACATGCTGATCATTCGCGGGGTCAACGTGTTCCCGACCCAGGTCGAGGAGCAAGTACTAAAAGTAAAACAACTTTGCGAGAGCTATGAGATCCATTTGTATCGCAACGGCAATCTCGACAGCGTGGACGTACATGTAGAGCTTAAAGCCGAGCATCAACACCTCAGCAGCGAACAACAGAGCGCCGTGACCAACGAGCTGAGCCGACATATCAAAACCCATATCGGCATCAGCTCGCGTATCGTTTTGCAGCCGCTGCATTCGCTCAAGCGCTCGGAAGGCAAAGCCTGCCACGTGATCGACAAACGCCCTAAAGCCTGACCACCGGCCCGTAGGAGCGAGCTTGTCTCGCGATCTTTTCAGCATCAAAAGATCGCGAGGCAAGCTCGCTCCTACAGATGATTGACGTACAGCCCCGCTTTTGCGGGGCTTTTTTTTCGCCTGGCAAAAACCCGAATTCGCCGAAAGCGATACACAAATAAATAGAACACAGTATTTTGTGTTTGATATTAATTTTTGTATCGCTTATAAAGTTCTCCATGCCTATGAACACATGCAAGGCGGGAGAGCCCCATGTACGCACAGCTTGTAGAAACCGGCGTTAAGCGCATCAAGGACCTGGCCGAGATGTCCGATCAGGAACGCGCCTTCCAGGAAAAAATCGACGCCGAAATCAAGATCGAAGCGAAAAACTGGATGCCCGATGCCTATCGGCAAACCCTGATCCGCCAGATCTCTCAACACGCCCACTCGGAAATCGTCGGCATGCTGCCGGAAGGCAACTGGGTCACCCGCGCGCCATCGCTCAAACGCAAACTGCAATTGATGGCCAAGATCCAGGATGAAGCCGGCCACGGCCTATACCTGTACAGCGCGATGGAAACCCTGGGTGCCGACCGCGACGAAGAAATCGCCAAGCTGCACAGCGGCAAGGCCAAGTACTCGAGCATCTTCAATTACCCGACCCTGAACTGGGCCGACATGGGCGCCGTCGGCTGGCTGGTGGATGGCGCGGCCATCGTCAACCAGGTGGTGCTGCAGCGCACCTCTTACGGGCCTTATTCACGGGCCATGGTGCGTATCTGCAAGGAAGAGAGCTTTCATCAGCGCCAGGGCTACGAAATCCTCCTGACCATGATGCGCGAAGGCAATCAGGCACAAAAAGACATGGTCCAGGACGCGATCAACCGCCTCTGGTGGCCGTCGCTGATGATGTTCGGCCCCAGCGATGAACACTCCCCCAACAGCGCCCAGTCCATGGCCTGGAAGATCAAGCGCCAGAGCAACGACGAATTGCGCCAGCGTTTCATCGACCAAACCATTCCACAGCTTGAACTGCTGGGCTGCAGCTGCCCCGACCCGGACCTGAAGTGGAACGCCGAACGCGGTCATTACGACTTTGGCGAAATCCAGTGGAACGAATTCTACGAAGTGCTCAAGGGCAACGGCCCATGCAACCAGGAGCGCGTCGCCACCCGCCGCAAAGCCATTGAAGACGGCGCCTGGGTGCGCGAAGCCGCCGTCGCCCATGCCCGTAAAAAACACAATAAGAACGCTGCCTGATCCGGAGTTACCGTTATGTCTGAATGGACCCTCTTTGAAGTCTTTGTGCGCAGCAAGCACGGCCTCAACCACAAACACGTTGGCAGCGTTCACGCCGCCGACACCACCATGGCCATCGAGAACGCCCGCGAGCTGTACACCCGCCGCAGCGAAGGCGTCAGCCTGTGGGTGGTGCCCTCCATGTTGATTACCGCCTCGTCGCCGGATGAAAAAGACCCGTTGTTTGACCCGGCAGACGACAAGGTCTACCGCCACGCCAGCTTCTACGAGTTGCCGGCCGAAGTCGGGCACATGTGAGGTCAACCATGAAGCCAAACACTGATCTGATCGAATACCTCCTGCGCCTCGGCGACAGCGCCCTGATCCAGGGCCAGCGCCTGTGCCAATGGTGCGGCCATGCGCCCGCACTGGAAGAAGAACTGGCGCTAATGAACGTCGGCCTCGACCTGGTCGGCCAGGCGCGCAACTGGCTGGAATACGCCGCCGAACTGTTGGATGACGGCCGCGATGCAGACCACCTGGCCTTTCGCCGGGATGAGCGGGCCTATCGTAATTTGCTGTTGGTGGAGCAACCCAATGGCGACTACGCGGTCACCATTCTGAAGCAATTTTTGTATGACGCCTGGCACCTGCCGATCCTCGAAGGATTGAGCCAGTCCAGCGACGAGCGCATCGCCGGTATCGCCGCCAAAGCGGTCAAAGAAGTCACCTACCACCTGCGCCGCTCCAGCGAATGGGTGGAGCGGCTCGGTGACGGCACCGACGAAAGCCACGCGCGCATGCTCGCCGCCCTCCCCGAGGTGTGGCGCTTTACCGTGGAACTGACCAGCGCTGATGACAGCGAACAGCGCCTGTGCGAGGCCGCCATCACGCCAGATGCAGCCCAAGTCGCCGCCATATGGCAGGCCACCGTCAGCGACACGTTTACCCGCGCCACCCTGCCCGTGCCCGCGGCACCGAGCTATTTCTACCTGAATGCGCGACGCGGCCTGCACACCGAACACTTGGGCATATTGCTGGCCGAAATGCAGTTTTTGCCCCGAGCGTACCCCGATGCAACCTGGTGAGCTGATCGCCAGCGACCTCGGCGCGCGCCCGGCGCAACCCACGGACCTGGCGGCGGCGTGGGCCATCCTTGCGCAGGTCATGGACCCGGAAGTGCCGGTGGTCAGCGTGGTCAACCTGGGTATTGTCCGCGATCTGGCCTGGCAAGCCGGGCACTTGCATGTGGTGGTCACGCCCACCTATTCCGGTTGCCCCGCCACAGAAGTGATCGAGAGCGACATTCGTGAGGCATTGGAGCTGGCCGGTTTTCGCGCACCGCAACTGGAGCGCAAGTTGACCCCGGCCTGGTCCACCGACTGGATCACCCACAGTGGCCGCGAGCGCCTGCGCGCCTATGGCATCGCACCGCCACAGGGCAGCGCGAGCAAGCGCACGTTGCTCGGCGAAAGCCCGGTGATCGCCTGCCCGCAATGCGCCAGCACCCACACCGAAGTGCTCAGCGAATTCGGCTCCACCGCCTGCAAGGCACTGTACCGCTGCCGCGACTGCCTGGAACCGTTCGATTATTTCAAATGCATCTGAGGCGCCCTCGGACGTCTTGGTTGGAGAATAACCATGAGTAAGTTTCACAGCCTGACCATCAAGGATGTGCGCACCGAGACCCGTGATGCGGTGTCCATCGCCTTCGACATTCCACAGCACCTGCAAGACAGTTTTCACTTCACCCAAGGCCAGCATCTGGTCATGCGCACCCTGCTGGACGGCGAAGAAGTGCGCCGCTCTTATTCGATCTGCACCGGGGTCAATGACGGCGAGCTGCGAATTGCCGTCAAACGTGTCGCAGGCGGGCGTTTTTCGGCCTTTGCCAACGAGCAGTTAAAGGCCGGGCACAGCCTGGAGGTGATGCCGCCCGCCGGGCATTTTCACGTAGAGCTGGACCCGGCGCGCCATGGCAATTACCTGGGGGTGGCGGCAGGCAGCGGCATTACGCCGATTCTCTCGATCATCAAGACCACCTTGCAGACTGAACCGCACAGCCGCGTGACGTTGCTGTACGGCAACCGTTCCAGCTCCGGCGCGCTGTTTCGCGAGCAGCTCGAGGACTTGAAAAACCGCTATTTGCAGCGCTTGAACCTGATCTTCGTGTTCAGCCGTGAGCAGCAGGACGTCGACCTTTATAACGGCCGGATCAACGCCGAAAAATGCACCCAGCTGTTCACCCGCTGGCTCGATGTCAAGCAACTCGACGCCGCGTTTATCTGCGGCCCGCAAGAGATGACCGAAACCGTGCGCGACTGCCTCAAGGCTGAGGGCATGGCGCCTGAGAACATTCATTTCGAACTCTTTGCCGCGGCTGGCAGCCAGCAAAAACGCGAGGCCCGCGAAGCGGCCCGCCAAGTAGACGCGGCGATCAGCCAGATCACCGTGATCAGCGACGGTCGCGCTCTGGCATTCGACCTGCCGCGTAACAGCCAGAGCATCCTCGATGCAGGCAACGCGCAGGGTGCCGAGCTGCCGTATTCGTGCAAGGCCGGGGTGTGCTCGACCTGCAAGTGCAAGGTGATCGAAGGCGAAGTGGAGATGGACAGCAACCACGCCCTCGAAGACTACGAAGTGGCTGCCGGATATGTGCTGTCGTGCCAGGCATTCCCGGTCAGCGACAAGGTGGTATTGGACTTCGACCAGCTGTAACACCGTCTCGCCCCACTACAACAATAAGAAGGAGCACACCACCATGTCCCCCGACGACATCCAACGTATTTGCCAAAACCCCGATTTCATTCAGTTGGTACGCCGCAAGAAAAACCTCTATTGGTCGCTGTCGCTGATCATGCTGGTGATCTATTTCGGCTTTGTGCTGCTGGTGGCGTTCTCCCCGGCCACCCTGGGCCGGCCCCTGAGTGACGGCGTGACCTCGGTGGGCATGCTGGTCGGTGTCCTGGTGGTGTTAGCGGCCTTCGCCCTGACCGGCTTTTACGTATACCGGGCCAACCGGGTCATCGACCCGCTCAACGATAAACTCAAGCAGGAGTGCGCCCTGTGAGCCGCCTCAATGCTGGATATGTTTTGCCTTTGGTGATGGTCGCGGACCTGGCGCTTGCCGCCGAGGAAACATCACGGCCATTGAACTGGAACGCCATCGGCATGTTCATGGTGTTTGTGCTGTTTACCCTCGGCGTCACGCGCTGGGCCGCCCTGCGCACACGCTCGGCCAGTGACTTCTACACCGCTGGCGGTGGCATGAGCGGTTTTCAAAACGGCCTGGCGATTGCCGGTGACATGATCTCGGCGGCGTCGTTTCTGGGCATCTCGGCGATGATGTTTCTCAACGGCTATGACGGGCTTTTGTACGCGTTGGGCGTATTGGCCGGCTGGCCGATCATCCTGTTCCTGATTGCCGAGCGCCTGCGCAACCTGGGCAAATACACGTTTGCCGACGTGGTCTCGTATCGCCTTGAACAAACGCCGGTACGCCTGACTTCAGCGTTCGGCACCCTGACCGTGGCATTGATGTACCTGGTTGCGCAGATGGTCGGGGCGGGCAAACTCATTGAGCTGCTGTTTGGCATCGACTACCTCTACGCGGTGATCCTGGTTGGCGTGCTGATGGTGTTCTACGTGACCTTTGGCGGCATGCTGGCCACCACGTGGGTACAGATCATCAAGGCCGTGATGCTGCTGTTCGGCACTAGTTTCATGGCCTTTATGGTGCTCAAGCACTTTGGTTTCAGCACCGAAGCGATGTTCGCCCAGGCGAGTGCAGTCCATGCCAAGGGCACCGCGATCATGGCGCCGGGCGGCTTGCTGGCCAACCCTGTCGAGGCCATTTCCCTGGGCCTTGGCTTGATTTTCGGCACCGCTGGCCTGCCGCATATTCTTATGCGTTTTTTCACCGTCAGCGATGCCAAGGAAGCCCGCAAGAGCGTGTTCTACGCCACCGGCTTTATCGGCTACTTCTACCTGCTGCTGATCATCGTCGGCTTTGGCGCCATCGTCATGGTCGGCACGGCCCCGGAGTTCCGTGACGCCAGCGGCGCAATCATCGGCGGCAGCAACATGATCGCCGTGCACCTGGCGCAGGCGGTGGGTGGCAATCTGTTTCTGGGGTTCATTTCGGCGGTGGCCTTCGCCACGATCCTGGCGGTGGTGGCCGGGCTCGCACTGTCGGGTGCCTCAGCGGTGTCCCATGACGTGTATGCCTGCGTCATCCGCAAGGGCCAGGTCAGCGAACAACAGGAAATTCGCGTGTCGCGCATCGCCACCCTGTGCATTGGCGTGCTGGCGATCATCCTCGGCCTGTTGTTTGAATCTCAGAACATTGCCTTCCTTTCCGGCCTGGTGCTGGCAATTGCCGCTTCGGTGAATTTCCCGGTGCTGTTCCTTTCCATGTACTGGAAGGGTTTGACCACCCGCGGCGCCGTACTCGGCAGCCTGTCGGGACTGGTCTCGGCGATTGTGCTGCTGGTGCTCAGCCCGGCGGTGTGGGTCAACGTGTTGCAGCACGACAAGGCGCTGTTCCCGTATTCCAACCCCGCGTTGTTTTCCATGAGCTTGGCGTTTTTCAGCGCGTGGTTCTTTTCCGTGACCGACCGTTCGCCCCGCGCGGTCCTTGAGCGCGGCCGATACCTGGCGCAGTTCATTCGTTCCATGACCGGCATTGGCGCTGCGGGCGCCAGCAAACACTAATCCCATCTTTTAAACCCGGAGGAACCGTGATACCTCACGCCCCTACCCTGCAAAGTTTTATCGCTGGCCGCTGGATCGGCCAACACGGCGCTCAAGTGCTGCGCAGTGCCATCGACGGCCACGAATTGGCGCGCACCCACGAGGAGCGCCTGGACTTTGCCGAAGCCATCGAGCACGGTCGCCATCAAGGCATCAGCGCCCTGCAGGCCCTCGATTTTCAACAGCGCGCCCAGCGTCTCAAGGCATTGGCGCTGTACCTGAGCGAGCGCAAAGAGCAGCTCTACGCGCTGTCCCACCACAGTGGCGCGACCCGAGCCGACAGCTGGATTGATATCGAGGGCGGCAACAGCACGCTGTTCACCTATGCCAGCCTCGGCTCGCGCGAACTGCCGTCGGGCAACATCGTGCACGAGGGCCCGGCGATGCCACTGAGCAAGCTGGGCACGTTCGCGGGCACGCACATTCTGGTGCCCCGTGGCGGCCTTGTGGTGCACATCAACGCCTTCAACTTCCCGATCTGGGGCATGTTGGAAAAATTTGCCCCCAGCTTTCTGGCGGGCATGCCGTGCATCGTCAAGCCGGCCAGCGCCACCAGCTACCTGACCGAAGCCGTGGTACGTCTGATGGACGAATCGGGCTTGCTGCCTGCGGGCAGCCTGCAACTGATCATTGGCAGCACCGGTGACTTGCTCGACCGCCTGCAAGGCCAGGATGTGGTGACCTTTACCGGCTCTGCCGACACCGCCGCCAAGCTGCGGGTCAACCCCAACCTGATCCGCCACTCGGTGCCGTTCAACGCCGAAGCTGACTCGCTGAACTGCGCAATTTTGGCCCCGGACGTGAGCCCGGACGATGAAGAGTTCGAACTGTTCATCAAAGAAGTAGCCCGCGAGATGACCACCAAGGCCGGGCAAAAATGCACCGCCATCCGCCGCGCCATCGTCCCGGCCAAGCACATCGATGCGGTAGCCTGCCGCTTGCGTGATCGATTGCGTAAAGTCGTGGTCGGCGACCCGTCGGTCGAAGGCGTGCGCATGGGCGCACTGGCTTCCCACGATCAACATAAAGACGTCAGCGAACGCCTTGAAAGCCTGCTGCAAAGCAGCGACCTGCTGTTCGGTGCCCGCGACGGTTTTGAGCCACGCGGTACAAACGTCAGCCAGGGTGCGTTCTTTGCTCCAACCTTGCTGCAAGCCCGTGATCCGCATGCCGAAGGCGGCGCCCATGACATCGAAGCGTTCGGCCCGGTCAGCACCTTGATGGCCTACGACGATCTCGACGAAGCACTGGCACTGGCCGCACGCGGCAAAGGCAGCCTGGTGGCCAGTTTGATCACCAAAGACCCGCACATTGCGGCCAAGGCCATCCCGGTGGCGGCAGCCTGGCACGGCCGTTTACTGGTGCTTGATCGTGAATCGGCGGCAGAGTCTACCGGCCACGGCTCGCCCCTGCCGCAACTCAAGCAC